>JAYSYB010000308.1:0-5156 GCA_043716775.1 Rubrivivax sp. | reverse complement strand
TGCCCACCTCCACGAGTAGCCTTGCTATGCCGCCGGACTGCAATCAGCGCCGTCTTCCTGATTGGCACCACCCTCAGCATCGGCAACCGGCACGGCGTTCGTTGGCGAGGGCTTGTCAAGCGGCCGGCACAGATGGCGATTGAGTTGACTCAAGCGCGCCGATTTTTCGATAGCTGCAAGTACGAACTCCGGGTTGAGCATCAGCATGAACGGATTGTGAACTGCGGCCGACTGGGTCATCTGGGCACTCCAAAGACTGGGATACCAGCCATGTCGTCAACTCTACGCGTGCCGTTACTCAATCCAAAGTCACCCCAGCGCCAAAGGGCCGGTCAGATGACTTCTGGCACGGACAGAGTGCGCTGACTCGTGGCTCGCGCAGTCTTCAGCGGGCTGCGGCCGCATCGAGCAGCACGGCGAGCGACTCGCGCCCGCCAGTGCGCGCAAAGTCGGCCGGCGATAGCTGACGGTCGTTGCGCAGCTTGGGGTTTGCGCCACGCGCCAGCAGCAGTTCCGCCGCGCCCTGCGGCCCGTATCGAGCTGCCATCATGAGCGGCGTGCTGCGGTTGGGCGACGGTGCGTCGATGGCGGCGCCACGGTCCAGCAGCAGTTTCACCACCGCCGTTTCCGTGCCGCTGGCGGCGTAGTGCAGCGGCGTCCAGCCGGCCCGGTTGAGCGCGGCGCCGCGGTCCAGCAGGCGCTGCGTCCACTCGGCGTTGCCGCGCATTGCAGCGATCATCAAGGGGGTTTCATCGGCCGCTGTGGTCGCGTCAACAAGGATTGCCGGGTGCGCCAGCAAGGCGGCGGCGACCTTCCAGGACTCTTCCTTCATGGCCAGGTACAGGCCAACCTGACCCTTGTCGTCGGGGGTGTTGGGGTCAAAGCCACCCGCCAGGAGAATCTTGACTGTGCGGTCGTTGTCGATGCTGACGGCACGGAAGTAGTCCACGGCGGGGTTCGCAAGTGCCCACGTTTGTGCAACGACGACAATTAGATAAGCAACAAACTTGAAGCAATTTCTCATAACCAATGGTCCGGCGATGCAGGTTCTAGCGTGCGCCAGAACAGCTGTTCAAAGTTGAGACTGGTGGCCCTTGCCACCTCTTCAACCGGCAGCTGTTTCAGCGCTGCCAACTGTGCCGCCACATGCACCACCCAGGCCGGCTGGTTGATCTTGCCGCGATGCGGCACGGGCGCCAGGTACGGGCTGTCGGTTTCAATGAGGCAGCGCTCCAGCGGCACCTGGCGCGCCACGTCCTGAAGTTCACGGGCGTTGCGAAAGGTCAGGATGCCGGAAAACGAGATATAAAAACCCATCTCCAGCGCCGCCGTCGCCACGTCCTGCGTTTCGGTGAAGCAGTGGAAGACACCCGTCACCTGGCCCTGCCCTTCGTCACGCAGCAGCGCCAGCGTGTCGGCACTGGCGCTGCGGGTGTGAACCACCAGCGGCAAACCCGTGGCGCGGGCGGCGCGGATGTGGACCGCGAAGCGTTCGCGTTGCCAACCCATGTCAGCCTCGCTGCGGCCGTTGGGCCGGTAATAGTCCAGGCCGGTTTCGCCGATGGCCACCACGCGTGGCAGCGCGGCGCGGTCGGTCAAATCGGCCAGGGTGGGCTCCTGCACGTCTTCGTTGTCGGGATGCACGCCCACCGAACACCAGAAGTTATCGTGCGCCAGGGCCAGGCTGTGCACGTCGCTGAACTCTTCCAGCGTAGTGCAGATACACAGCGCGCGGTCCACTTGCGCGGCTGCCATGTCGATGCGAATCTGAGGCAGCCGCTGCTGCAGCTCGGATAGGCTGAGGTGGCAGTGGGAATCGACGTACATCGCGGGTTTTGACAGGGCGGCGCGCGCCGCCCGCCTTCAAAGCGTTTGCGTCGGCCTGGCCGATGAGATGCTGGTGCCCAGGATCTCTTCGATCTTGATCTTCACCTGGCGCGACTTGTCGTCGTTGGGAAACCGTACGCCAACCCCTTGCGTGCGCCCGCCCGATGCATTGGCGGGCGTGATCCACACCACCTTGCCAGCCACCGGAAACCGCTGCGGGTCTTCAGGCAGGGACAGCAGCAGATAGATGTCGTCGCCCAGACGGTATTCGCGCGTGGTGGGTACAAAGAGGCCGCCGTCAGTGAGCAAGGGCATGTAGGCCGCATAGAGTGCGCCCTTTTCGCGGAACACAAGCTGGATGACGCTGGGCCGCGACGCAGCCTGGCCGGGCACCAACGGAGGACCAAGCCCGCCGGTGCGAGTGGGAACGCGATCATTCATCGATACAGTGTATCCAACCCCGACGCGGCGACAGGCCGCGTTGACGCCTATCGCCGCAGCGCGCGCGCGCCAGCGGCGAGCAGCGCGTCGAGCATCAGCCCCTCATTCCACGGGTGTTCGTCATGGCGCGCGATGCGGCCGAGTTCAAGGGACCAGGCAGCCAACGCCGACAGCGATGCGGTGGTGTCGAGGCTGCTGATGCTGCCTGAAGGAAAGTAGCGCAGCGGCGCGCCGACTGCCGCAGCCATCGCGTCATGACACAGCTTGTGCAGCGCATCCAGCACACGCGGCAAAGGCCAGCCCTGCAGCGCACCGATGTGCCCCTGGGCGACGGCAATCGGCAGCGCGCGCCAGTGTTCAGCCTGGACGCCGGCTTGCGCCATCTGCAGGGCGTCCAGCGGCCGGCCACTGCAGGCAGCTAGCAGCACCTCGGGCTGGGCGACGCCTTGTGCGGCCAACCAAGCCTGGGCTTGAGGCAGCGTAGGCGGCGCCAGGCGCAGGTGCTGGCAGCGGCTGCGCACGGTGGGCAGCAGCCACGCGGGGTCGGCGCAGCTAAGCACGATACGAGTGCCCGGCGGTGGCTCTTCCAGCGTCTTCAGCAGCGCATTGGCGGCCTGGACGTTCAACGCCTCTGCCGGGTGCAGCACCACCACCTTGCCGCGACCGCGGGCGCTGGTCTTGAAGACCCAGTCGATGACGCTGCGCACCTCGGGGATCCGAATCTGCTTGCTGGGCTTGCGCTTGGCGTCTTCGCCGTCGGTCTTGTCGTCAGCGCGCAACCAGTCGTGCTGGCGCCGCAGGACTTCGGGCATCAGCACCTGCAGGTCGGGGTGCAGGTGCGACTGCACCAGGCGGCAACTGCCGCAGCGGCCGCACGGCGCGGTTTTGCGGCTGCCGTCGCTCTCGTCCAGACCTTCACACAGCCACGCCTGCGCCAGCGTCAGCGCGAAGGGCAGCACGCCAATCCCTTCGCTGCCGTGAAGCAGCAGGGCGTGCCCGCGCTGGGTGGCCAGCACGTCGGCCAGCGGCTCGGCCAGCCAGGGCAGGGGCAGTGCCCCGGTGTCGTCAACGACCATCTTCAACCACGATGGTCACCACCCGCCTCGGCTGAGCAACGCCGCTTCAATCTGCTGCCACACAGCGCCCCGCTCGGACCGCGCGTCGATGCGCACGAATCGCTCTGGCTGCTGCAAACGGCGGCATTCGTAGCCCGCGATGGCGCGCTCGAAAAACGCGCTGTCCTGGGCTTCAAAGCGGTCGGGTGCGCGCACCGCGCTGCGCCTTGCGGCCGCGGTGGTTGCTGGCAGGTCAAACCACAACGTCAGATCAGGCTGGCGGCCTTGCTGAACCCAGCTTTCCAGCTGCGACAGCACCGCAAGGTCAAAACCGCGCCCGCCGCCCTGATAGGCGAAGCTGGCGTCGGTGAAGCGGTCGCACAGCACCGTGGCGCCGCGTTCCAGCGCCGGCACGATGCGCTGCACCAAGTGGTCGCGCCGCGCGGCAAAGACCAGCAGCGCTTCGGTCAGCGGGTCCATCGGCTGGTGCAGGACGATGTCGCGCAGGCTTTCCGCCAGTGGCGTGCCGCCCGGTTCTCGCGTTAGCACCACATCGTGGCCACGGCCGCGCAGCCAGGCTGCAAGGGCTTCAATGTGGGTGCTCTTGCCCGCGCCGTCGATGCCTTCCACGGTGATGAAGCGGCCTGGCTTCAACGGGTTCATGAAACAGGGCTCACGAGCCGCCGCGCTGGTATTTGTTCACCGCCCGATTATGGTCGGCCAGCGTCTCGCTGAAGACGCTGCTGCCGTCACCCCGGGCCACGAAGTACAGCGCCTTGGTGGGCTGCGGCCGCACGGCAGCGCGCAGTGACGCCATGCCCGGCAGAGCGATGGGCGTGGGCGGCAGGCCGCCGCGCGTATAGGTGTTGTACGGCGTGTCGGCCAGCAGGTCGCGCTTGCGCAGGTTGCCGTCAAAGTTGGCACCCAGGCCGTAGATCACGGTCGGGTCGGTCTGCAGCAGCATGCCGATGCGCAGGCGGTTGACGAAGACGCCGGCGACCAGCCCGCGGTCTGCCGCTGTGCCGGTTTCTTTTTCGACGATGGACGCCAGCGTCAGCGCCTCGGCGGCACTTTTCAGCGGCGTGTCGGCTGCGCGTTCAGCCCAGATGTCGGCAAGCCGCTTCTGCAGCGCAAAGTGCGCGCGGCGCAGCACGGTGAGGTCGCTGACACCGCGGCTGTAGACATAGGTGTCGGGGAAGAATCGGCCTTCGGCGGGCAAGTCCGGCGCGCCCAGCGCCGCCATCAACTGCGCATCGTTCAAGCCGGCGGTGGTGGGCTTGAGGTGCGGTGCGGCGGCCAGCGCCGCGCGCAGTTGCCGCAGCGTCCAGCCTTCGATGAAGCGCACGCGTTCCAGCGTCTCGTCACCTTGCACCATCTTCGCCAGCAGATCACGGGGCGACGTGCCGGCATCGATTTCGTAGCTGCCCGCGCGGATGCGGCGTGCCTGGCCGGACCAGCGGAACCATTCGTACAGCAACCGCGGTGGCGTCTGCACACCGGCGTCCACCCAGGCCTGGGCGACCTCGCGCGGGGTGGCGCCGGCTTCAATGGACAGCTCTGCGGATGCCCCTGACATTGGCAACGCCCGGTCCAGCCACCACCAGGCCGCACCGGCGGCGACGGCCACAACCAGCATGACCAGCAGCACAACGCCGCAGAGTGCCCGCCACACAAGCCGTGCGTTGGTCGATTTGCCTGTTGATCTGCTGGCCATAGGCGGTTCATGATAATCAAGCCATGAGCCCAACCGACCCCACCCTGCCCGCCCTGCACGGCGCCGTTCGGTTGCATGACTGGGGCGTGATCCGCACCGTCGGCGCCGACAGCTTGAAG
>JAYSYB010000307.1:0-5172 GCA_043716775.1 Rubrivivax sp. | reverse complement strand
GGTGCGCGTTGTTCGGGTGCGGAGCGTCCTTGGGAATCGCCATGGTGTCGAAGAAGAGCGTCGCGCCGGTGGGCGGAATCAGGGCCCGGATGTCGTGGCCGCTCTTGGTGTCGATGGCGCGCTGGCGCGCGATGTTGATGTCGCCTGAATAGCCCATCACCACGCACAACTGGCCGGCCGCGAGGTCGTTGATGTAGCCCGACGACGAAAAGCGCGTGATGCTGGGTCGCGCTGCCTTCAGCATGTCTCGCGCCGCGTCGTAGTCGCTGGCGGTCTTGCTGTAGGGCGCCTTCCCGGCGTAGATCATCGCCACCGGCATCACCTCGGACGCCGAGTCCAGCATGTTGATGCCGCAGCCCTTGAGCTTGGACGCGTACTCTGGCTTGAACAACAGATCCCAGGGGTTGGCAGGCAGGGGCATGCTGCCCAGCGCCGCCTTCACCTTGCCGGCATTGATGCCCACCGTGACATAGCCCCACAGCCAGGTGACGAGGTGTCCATTGCCGGGGTCGATGGCGGCTAGCTTCTCCAGCAACGCGGGGTCCAGATTGCCCCAGTTCGTCAGCAGCGACCGGTCCAGCTTCTGGTACAGCCCACCGGCGATCTGCGTCTTGGCGAAGTGGGCACTGGGCACCACGATGTCGTAGCCGGTCTTGCCGGCTATCAGCTTGGCTTGCAGGATTTCGTTGTTGTCGTAGTTGTCGTAGCGCACCTTGATGCCGGTGGCCTTTTCAAAATTCCGGAGCGTGTCTTCGGCGATGTAGTCGGACCAGTTGTAGATGTTGAGGACCTTCGGTTCTGCGGCCTGCGCCTGAGGCTGCGCTTGCGCCGGGTTCGTGCCAAACGCGGCTGCGCTGATCAGCCCCAACGCGATCACCGCGCGGGCCATGAAGGGAGAGGTGGACATGGTGGGAGCTTCCTCTTTTGTAGGGTGGCACCGGGACAACGGCGCGACCAGGATTTTGGCCGACGGGCTACTGCGCCGGGTCGGCTGGCGCGGGTCTGCGGCGGAACATGCCCCAGCCTTCCATCGTCAGCACCGTCTCATCCCGCTGGTTGCGCAGCGTCCAGCGGCTTTGTACGAGCCCGACATGTGGCTTGCTGGCCATGGGCCTCGCGGTCAGCACGTCCATGTGCAGCTTCAAGGTGTCGCCCGGATACACCGGCAGGTGCCAGCGCAGTGCGTCGATGCCGGGCGAGCCCAGACTGGCCGATTGCAGCAGGTAGGCGTTGCACATCATCCGCATGGCCATGGCGCAGGTGTGCCAGCCGCTGGCGCAGAGGCCACCGAAAAGCGACTCTTTCGCGGCGTTTTCGTCGGTGTGGAAAGGCTGGGGATCGAACTCGCGCGCAAAGGCGAGGATGGCGTTTCGGCTGACGGCCATGCCTGCCGTATCGAGTTGGTGGCCGACGGGAAAGTCTTCCCAGTGCAGCAGGGGTGGTGTGGGGTTCATGGCCAGGAGCATAGCGACGCCACAATGCAGGACCGTGTTGCATGGAGAGTTGGGCATGAGCTTTTTGATCTTGGGCCTGGTGCTGTTTCTGGGCGCGCATTCAATGCGCGTGTTTGCGCAGGGCTGGCGCAATGGCCTGCGTGCGCGGTTGGGTGAAAACGCCTACAAGGGGCTTCATTCCGTGGCTTCACTGGCGGGCCTGGTGCTGATCGTGGTGGGCTACGGCGTCGCGCGGCAGCAGCCCGTGCTGTTGTGGTTGCCGCCGATTTGGACGCGTCACCTGGCCGCCTTGCTCACGGTGCCTGCCTTCATCCTGCTGGTGGCGGCCTATGTGCCCGGCAACAGCATCAAGGCCAAGGTGCACCACCCGATGGTGCTGGGGGTGAAGGTCTGGGCCTTGGCCCACTTGCTGGCCAACGGCAACCTGGCCGACCTGCTGCTGTTTGGCGGTTTTCTGCTGTGGGCCGTGCTGTGTTTTCGCGCGGCCCGGCAGCGTGACAGGGTGGGCTCGGTCGTGTACCCGCCGGGTCGTTTGGGCCCCACACTCGTGGCCGTGGTGGCAGGCCTGACGCTGTGGGCCGGTTTTGCTTTCTGGGCCCACGGCGCGCTGATCGGCGTGCGGCCTTTCGGCTGAAAGCCAGCCCCCCCGGCCGGGGGCCCCTGGGCGAGGGCACTCGCCGGCACGCCCGTTGATCCCACCGCATGGCGATGGTCGCGCGGCGCGCGGCACCTGAGCATGGCGGCATCCGACTCAAGGAGCCCGCGATGCTGAATGTGCTGCCTTTCCTGCCCTGGTTCAAACCCCGCGCGGCCGCGTGCCGCAGCATCCGCACAACCCGGCGGGAAACCTGGCCCGAAGGGACACCTGCCGCCGACGAGGAGCGGCCCCTGGGCTGTGGCTGGTTCGATTCCAGCCATGAGCTGGAGCGGGGCTTGCAGGTGCAAGAAGCCGATGCGCAAGGCTTGAGCGCGTTGCCGCTGGCCGACTGGCTGGATCTGGAGCTGCGCATCTGGTGCGGCCGTCTCCAGGAGGGTTGAACCGCCTGCCTCCCGGCCAGGGCATGATCGCGCCCTGGCCAAACAAATGGGATGGCAATGGCAATCAACTGGAAGACTGCAGCCGTGATCACGGCCTGTCTGTTGGCAGCGTGCGGCGGCGGCGCGGACCGCACCAAGGCGCAGGTGCGCATGGTCAATGCGAGTGTGGGCTACACGCAGCTGGACCTTCGGGTGGACGACCAGTTGCGCCAGGGCGCAGTGAGCTACGGCGCGACAGAAGGCTATATCGAAGTGAGCCCCGGCAAGGCCGCCAGCACCATCAGCAGCGCCAGTTCGGCAACGACGTTGCTGTCGTTCACGCCTTCTGTGGCCGAGAAAAAGTACTACACGCTGCTGGCCTACGGGCCAGCGGGTGCACTGCAGTACCAGCAGCTGGACGAAAACCTGGGCGCCCCCGACACCGGCCGCGCGCTTTTGCGGGTGGTGAACGCCGCGTCGGATGCCGGTGGATTGGACGTTTATCTGAGCGGCCCGACCGACGATCTGAGCAACGTCGTCCCGGTGCAGACGGGCGTGGCCTACGGCGCTGCAGGCAGCATGGCCACCATCAATGCCGGCACCTGGCGCCTGCGCGCAACCGCCGCTGGCAGCAAGACCGACGTGCGCCTGGATGTGGCCGCCATCACGCTGCCCAGCAAGCAGGTGGCCACCCTCGTGCTGACGCCCAGTGCTGGCGGCATCCTCGTCAACGCGCTGGTGCTGGCGCAACAGGGTTCCATCACGCGGCAGGACACCGCCTTGGCGCGCGTGCGTCTAGCGGCGGCAGTGGCGGACAGCGGCGTGGTCCGCGCGCGCGTGGGCAGCACCAGTCTGACCACAATCCCCGGCGGCGGCGACGCCAGCGCATCACCGTCACTGGATGACTATGTCCTGGTGCCGGTTGGCACGTCGGCCCTTGCGGTGACGGTCAATGGGCAGGCACTGAGCCTGCCGGCCAGGACGTTGGACGCCGGCCGCGACTACACCTTCCTGGTTTACGGCCTGGCCGGGTCCCCGCTGACGAGCTGGGTCGATGACGACAACCGCTTGCCCAGCAACATCGGGCTCGTCAAGCTGCGCCTGATCAATGCCCTGGCAGACACCGCGCTTCCATTGGCCATGACGGTGGACGGCCGTCCGGTGGCCGGCGCGGTGGGGGCGGGCACCGCGTCGGCCTACACCTTGGTGCAACCGGTGGCGGCGGGTGGCACCAGCGGTCGCTTGTCGGTCACGGCCACTGGCATGGCCACGCCGGTGTACACGTCGCCGAGCCAGACGCTGACGGCGTCGGGCAGCTACAGCGTGCTGGTGACCGGCCGACAGGCTTCGGCCGCCGGCGCCACGGGCATCGTGCGGCAGGACCGGTGACCCCGCCGCCTGGCGCGCTGGCCCCCTCAGGCCAGCTTGCCGGCCTGAAAGTCCTGCACCGCCTGGATGAGCTCTTCCTGCGTGTTCATGACGAAGGGCCCGTGCTGCGCGATGGGCTCGTTGAGCGGCGCGCCGGCAACCAGGATGGCGCGCGCACCTTCGGCGCTGGCCTGCAGCACCACGCCGTCGCTGCCTGAGGTGTTGGCCAGGATGGCCATGCGCTGGCGCCGCACGACAGTGTGGTCCAGGGCCAGCTCGCCGCGGTACACATAGACGAAGGCGTTGTGCGCGGCCGGCAGCGGCTGTTCGAAGCGTGCGCCGGGTTGCAGGTGGACGTCCAGGTACAACGGCTCTGTTGTGTCGCGCTGCATCGCGCCGGCCACGCCGTGGCTGTGGCCGGCGATGATGCGGACGGCGGCGCCATCGCCCTGCCATTGCGGCACGTCGTCAGCGCCGATATCGCGGTACCAGGGTTCGCGCATCTTGCTGCGTGCAGGCAGGTTGAGCCAAAGTTGGAAGCCTTCCATTGCGCCGTCTTCCTGTTCGGGCATTTCGCTGTGGATGACGCCGCGGCCGGCGGTCATCCACTGCACGCTGCCGGGCGCGAGCAGGCCGACATTGCCCGCGCTGTCGCGGTGGCGCATGCGGCCCTGCAGCATGTAGGTCACGGTCTCGAAGCCGCGGTGCGGGTGGCTGGGGAAGCCGCCGATGCAGTCGCCGGGGTTGTTGGTGCCGAAAGCGTCAAGCATCAGGAACGGGTCCAGGCGGCGCTGCAGGTTCTGCGTCAGCACCCGGACGAGCCTGACGCCGGCGCCGTCGCTGGTGGCCTGGCCTTGAACCAGGCGTTCAACAGTGCGCGGGTGTGCGATCTGACGGGTGACTTGAGCGGACACTGGTGCAGTGATTGCATTCATGCCTACACTGTAGCGAGCCTGCCGCCATGTCAGGTTGCGCTGATTGGAACGCGGCATTCACCAGGAGTGGGTGGTAATCTGCGCCGCATCAAAAAACAGGCCTGGAGAGCGCGATGAAAGCAGTCTGGCAAGGCACCGTCGTGGCCGAGAGCAGCGACACCGTTGTCGTCGAAGGCAACCACTACTTTCCCGCCGACGCCGTCAAGCGCGAATACCTGCTGCCCAGCAACACCAAGACCATGTGTTCTTGGAAAGGCCAGGCGAGTTATCAAACGCTGTTTGTGAATGGTGACGCCAACCCGGACGCCGTCTGGTACTACCCCGAGCCGAAGGAAGCCGCCGCCAACATCAAGGGCCGCATGGCCTTCTGGAAAGGTGTGGAAGTCACCGAGTAGCGC
>JAYSYB010000306.1:0-1614 GCA_043716775.1 Rubrivivax sp. | reverse complement strand
CTGCGCGACCTGCTCAAAACCAGCATTGACGACCAAGCCATCCGCGTGGCCGGCCACTGCTACGGCTGCACCGCCGGCCAGGGCAGCAGCTGCGGCGGCGCGCTGGAGCACTGAGCGCCCCGTGACGCCCGCCCGCCTGTCCGTGGTGATTCCCGCGCTGAACGAGGCGGCTGGCATGGCGGCCGCGCTGCAGGCGCTGGCGCCGCTGGCGGCGCGCGGCGCGCAGCTGCTGGTGGCCGATGGCGGCAGCGTGGATGACACCGTATCGCTGGCGCGGACCGGCGGCGCGCAGGTGATTGGTGCCCCGCGCGGCCGCGCACTGCAGATGAACGCCGGCGCGCAACAAGCCAGCGGCGACCTGCTGCTTTTTCTGCATGCCGACACGCGGCTGCCGCTGGACGCCGACAGACTGATGGCCCAGGCAATCGCCAACGGCCCGCAGGTCTGGGGCCGCTTTGATGTGCGCATTGAAGGCCAGCACCGCATGCTGCGCGTGATTGCCGCCTTCATGAACCGGCGCTCGCGCTGGACCGGCATCGCCACCGGCGACCAGGCGCTGTTCATGACCCGCGCCGCGTTTGACGCCGTGGGCGGATTCCCGGCCCAGCCGCTGATGGAAGACATCGAAATGTCCAAGCGGCTGCTCAAACTCTCGCATCCGGCCTGTCTGCATGCGCGTGTCGTCACCTCGGGCCGGCGCTGGGAAACGCGCGGCGTGTGGCGCACCGTGCTGCTGATGTGGCGGCTGCGCCTGGCCTACTGGCGCGGCGCGGCGCCCGAGCGGCTCGCCGCGCTGTACCGGTGACGGCCATGGCGGGGAGCCAGCCCCGGCTGGTGGTTTTTGCCAAGGCGCCGCAACCGGGCCGCGCCAAGACGCGGCTGATTCCCGCGCTGGGCGCCGAGGGCGCTGCCGCGCTGGCGCAGCGCATGCTGGCGCATGCCTTGCAACAGGCGCTGCAAGCAGGCGCCGGGCCAGTCGAGCTGTGCATGAGCCCGCCGCCCGGCGACCCGGCCTGGGAAAAAATCGCCATTCCCGCTGCGGTGCTGCGCACCGACCAGGGCGAAGGCGACCTGGGCGAACGCATGGCCCGCGCGGTCCGGCGCGTGACGGCCGATGACGACCGGCCGGTGCTGCTCATGGGCAGCGACTGCCCGGCGCTGACGGCCGCCGTGATCCGCGAAGCCGCACGCCAACTGCCCACGCATGATGCGCTGCTGCTTCCCGTGGCCGACGGCGGCTATGTACTGATCGGGCTGAAGTCGCCCTGCCCCACTCTGTTTGACCGGATGCCGTGGAGCACCGCCACCGTCGCCGCCGAAACGCTGTCTCGCATGGCGGCGCTGGGCCTCAAGGTGTGGCGCGGACCTCTGCTGCACGATATCGACGAGCCGGCCGACCTTGCGCATCTGCCTGCGGTCTTTCTGGGGCCTTGATTTCAGGCAAAAACAATGGTTTGCGCTTGATGGTGGTGTGTTTGTAGCTAAGAATTTCATAGCATTAATCCGCATATTTATGCGTAGGGCATTGAACACTACTGAATTAATAGCTGCAAGCGCACGCGCCATAAGCGCAAAGGGCATATTTGATGCAAAAAATCGTGCCAAACCAGCTTG
>JAYSYB010000305.1:0-15588 GCA_043716775.1 Rubrivivax sp. | reverse complement strand
ATCCTGCACCTCGTCACCCACAGCCTGTACAGCAACAAGGAAATCTTCCTGCGCGAACTGGTGTCCAACGCATCCGACGCCTGCGACAAGCTGCGCTTTGAGGCGTTGGACAACAGTGCGCTTTTTGAAGATGCGCCCAACCTGGACGTTCGGGTCTGGTACGACGAGAAAGCCAAGACCGTGACCATCCGCGACAACGGCATCGGCATGAGCGCCGACGAAGCCGTCGCACACCTGGGCACCATCGCCAAGAGCGGCACGCGTGAATTCATGGCCAAGCTTGAAGGCGACAAGAAAAAGGACGCCAACCTCATCGGCCAGTTTGGCGTGGGCTTTTACAGCGGCTTCATCGTCGCCGACCGCATGACGGTGGAAACGCGCCGTGCGGGCGTGCCGGCAAGTGAAGGCGTGCGCTGGAGCAGCGAAGGCACGGGCGAGTTCGAAGTTGAAACGATTGACCGCCCGCAGCGCGGCACCGACGTCATCCTGCACCTGCGCGATGGTGAAGAGGAATTCCTCAGCACCTGGAAGCTGAAGTCGATCATCAGCAAGTACAGCGACCACATCAGCCTGCCCGTGCTGATGCAGAAGCAGACCTGGGACGCCGAAAAGAGCGAACAGGTGACTTCTGAGGACTGGGAGCCAGTGAACAAGGCCGCCGCGCTGTGGACGCGCAGCAAGAGCGACATCACCGACCAGCAGTACCAGGACTTCTACAAGCAGATCAGCTACGACCAGGAGGCACCCCTGGCGTACACGCACAACCGCGTGGAAGGCCGCACCGAATACACGCAGCTGCTGTACGTGCCGGCGAAGGCGCCCTTCGACTTGTGGAACCGCGACAAACGCGGCGGCGTCAAGCTGTATGTGAAACGCGTGTTCATCATGGACGACGCCGAGGCGCTGATGCCGGTGTACCTGCGCTTCGTCAAGGGCGTGATCGACAGCGCGGATTTGCCGCTGAACGTGAGCCGCGAACTGCTGCAGGAAAGCCGCGACGTGAAGGCCATCCGCGAAGGCAGCACGAAGAAGGTGCTGTCGATGCTGGAAGACGTGGCTGAAAACCAGAAAGAGAAATACGCCGAGTTCTGGGACCAGTTTGGCGTGGTGTTGAAAGAAGGCATCGGCGAAGACCACACCAACCAGGAGCGCCTGGCCAAGCTGTTGCGTTTTGCGTCCACGAATGCCGACACCGGCGTGAGTCTGGTGGACTACGTGGCCCGCATGAAAGAAGGCCAGGACGCCGTCTACTACGTCACCGCCGACACGCTGGCCACGGCCAAGAGCAGCCCGCAGCTGGAGATCTTCCGCAAGAAGGGCATCGAGGTGCTGCTGCTGGTGGACCGGGTGGACGAGTGGATGCTGTCGCACCTGTATGAATTTGGCGGTCATGCATTGACCAGTGTGGCCAAGGGCGGCGTCGATCTGGGCAAGCTGCAGGACGAGGACGAGAAGAAGGCGGCAGAAGCCACCGCAGAGGCCTTCAAGCCGCTGCTGGACAAGCTGAAGTCGACGCTGAAGGACCGCGCCAAGGACGTGCGCACCACGACACGGCTGGTCGATTCACCAGCCTGCGTGGTCGTCGATGAAGGCGACATGAGCGGCCACCTGGCGCGCATGCTGAAGCAAGCCGGGCAGACCGCACCGAAGAGCCTGCCAACGCTGGAAGTCAACCCCGAACACGCGCTCGTCAAGCGCCTGGATTCAGCCGAAGGCAGCGAGCGTTTCGACGACCTGGCGCACATCCTCTTCGACCAGGCCGTGCTGGCTGAAGGCGGCAACCTGGAAGACCCGGCGGCCTATGTTCAAAGGGTGAACCGGCTGCTGGTGGGCTGAGCGGCCGAGACGCCGCAGACAGAGGACGTCAGAGCCTCACGGCGTCAGGAACCCACCGTCCACCGGCAGCGTATGGCCGGTGGTAAAGGACGCACCTTTGGAGCACAACCACAGCACCGCCTGCGCAACCTCTTCGGGCTGGCCGATGCGGCCCATCGGGTGCAGGCTCAACACACGCGCCGCCATCTGCGGGTCGCCCATCGCCAAGCCTGCGCGTTCGGCCAGCGGCGTGTGGATGACGGCCGGCGCCACCGCGTTGATGCGGACACCCTTGTCGGCGTATTCCAGCGCCGCCGCCTTGGTCAGGCCGACCACGCCGTGTTTGCTGGCGTAGTAGGCGGCACCCAGGCGCCCGCCCACCAGGCCCGCCACCGACGCCATGTTCACGATCGCGCCCTTGCTTTGCACGATGTGCGGCAGCTCGTATTTCATGCTCAGGAACACGCCCTTCAGATTGATGGCGATGACGTCGTCCCAAATCGACTCTTCGTACTGGGCCACCGGCACGAAAGGTGCGCCCTCGATGCCGGCGTTGTTGAAGGCAAAGTGCAGCGCGCCATAACGCTGCACCGTGGCGGCCACCATCGCCTGGGCATCGGCGGCCTGCGAGACGTCGGTCTTGACGAACATCGCGTCGCCGCCTGCAGCCTGGATCAGGCGCACGGTTTCTTCTGACTCTTCAGCGCGCCGGCTGGCCACCACCACGCGCGCGCCTTCGGCCGCAAAGAGCAGCGCGGTGGCGCGGCCGATGCCGGAGCTGCCGCCGGTGATGAGGGCGACTTCACCGTTGAAGACTTTGTTCATGTGCGGGTTCCTTTTGGGGAGTGGGTGGGTGCCGTGGGTGTCCGCGATCCAGCAGAACGGCTACCGGACCGAGTCGCTTCTCGGCGAACGGACCGGCGACATCGATTGACCGTCGCGCGCACACCGGGTCAGCGATAAGCGGTGACTTCCTTCCTATCCAGCTCTGCGGCTGGCACCAGCTTGTAGTGGCGCTCCTCAACGACGCGGATCTCGCCATCCTCAACAGTGAGCTCGAACAGCGCTATCTGTTCGCTGGTGACGAACTGAGCCGAAATCGGCCTGCAGCGCAGCGTCGGGAACTTGCCGGCGCACCACCGCATATCCTGGGTCGTTTGCACGATTGAGATTTGATCGGTGCCCCCCTTCGCTTGAACGGGAATCACGTAGTGGCACCCGAACTTGTCGATCCCCACATAGAGCTCATCGATCTCGATCTGCCCGATGGACTTGACCGTCGTGCGCAGATGGTTCTGCAAAGAGAAGGTGGTGAGGCCAAGGAAAATGTCGATCAGCCGGTTGTAGCGAACCTTCGCCAGCAGGGCCTGCTCGTCGTCGAGGGCGTAGGCCGCGATGATTTCCGGCGTGCTGTCGGGGATACGGATCGTGGCCAAGCTTGGATTCGGGACGATGCGGCTCTTCTTGGCCAGGCGGAAGAGGTACTTCGCCCGTCCCGCGAGCTCGATGATCCATTCGTAGCCTGCTGGTTGCGTGTCGAGGATCTTTGACGGCATCGGTGTTCTGAACCGCAACGAATAGAGCACGTCCCCGAGGTTGTCGGGCAGCACGATATCGAGGTCCTTGGCGGCTTGCTTCAGCTCCGGCCTCACGAAGGCAAATTCCTTCGCGCCTTTGGTGTAGTGGTCAAAAAAAATCTTCTCGATCAAGGCCGCGTAGCGGTTCTGCGCGGTCGGCTTCGGACCGTCGTCCTTCTTCTTGGTCATGCTGCGACTGCTTCTCTCTCTTCATCGAAGAGCCCGGGGCTGCGTTCCGGGCGGTTTCGCTGCGCGATCACATGCCGCGACACACCGAACATGGCTGCGGCTTCAACCATGGAAATGCAGACCAGCCACGCGTCGCCCAAGTCCAGCACTGCGGATGGCTTCTCAGGCTTCACCCGCAGGGCCTTGATGATCTGTCCACCGACGGCACGTCCCAGCAGCGGTGGGACGCTGTTGCCGATCTGACGGAATCCGTGCCACTTGGTTGCATGGAACCGGAACCAGTCGGGGTAGGAGTGAAGCCGGGCCGCCTCACGAACTGTGATGACCCGTGGAATGGTCGGGTGGATCGGGCGGGGCGAGGTGAATGCGCCTCGGTCACTGGCGGTCCCGGCGCGCAGGGTGTTACAAATTCCATCGCGTGCGAGTCTCTTGAACCTGCTGATTGGCTCGACCGCGCCGGGAAGAGTGGCAGCGAAGCGCTCACGTGACAAAGCCGTGTGCTGGGTCAGCATGGACGAGGTCAGCAGCGATGGATCGAAACGACGGCGATAGCCAAAGTCGGTCGGGTCGTCCCTCTCACCTCGGAGCATGGCGGAATAGGCCGAGGGCTTCCCGAATGTCACTTTGGTCCAGTCGCGCTTCCACAGCGCCGGGAACGTCTCTGCATCAGGAACATCGCCCATCGCGTCGTGAACCGTCGTGCGGCCCGTGGGCTTGGGGTAAGTCGGGACCTGCAGCCCTGCCCTCGCCCCCATGAGGAATAGGCGTCGGCGATCCTGGGGGACGCCAAAATCAGCGGCGTTCAAAACTCTGTAGTCGGCTTCAACGACGTATCCGGCTTCCTGGAAGGCCTCGATCACTTCCTGCAGAAAGCGGCGATGCTTGCCGAGGGTGAGGCCTTTGACGTTCTCGAAGACGAAGTACTTCGGTTGCAGCTCGACAACGATTCGCACGAAGTGATAAACGAGTTGGTTGCGAGCGTCGTCAAGAGCCCGCTTCCCGATCAACGAGAAACCTTGACACGGCGCTCCGCCGACAACGACATCGATGTCGCGTTTGCCGATACCGGCGCGCCTGCGCAGCTCTTCACCAGTAACGTCGACGACGTTCCTGCAGACCGTAGCGCAGTTGGGAAAGTTGAATTTGTGAGCAGCGGAGTGGATCGGGTCGAGCTCAACGGCGGCCACGATGTCGAACCCGGCCTGCTCGAACCCCAAACTTAGTCCGCCTGCCCCTGCGAATAGATCAATCCCAATCGGCCTTGTCATGGTCTTCCCGCGTCCTTCACTTCGGTTGTTCTGGCTTTGTTTAAGCGTACGCGAAAGTGATCGAGTTGTTGATCGGCAATCGGCAGTGAGCCGAGAAAACACCAAGCTGCCTTGTTAACGGCAGACTGCTCTTCCTGTTGGCCTGCCAAACCACGAGCCGACCGCCACCCAACATCGGCGGCCTGCTTGCGCGCCTCCATCATGTGTGTCTTGCCTACCTGCAGCGCCAAGTGGATTGGGGTGGCTCCGGCCGATCTACGAGCGCCTTAGCCCTCTGCCAGATCGGGTAGAAAAAACTGGCGCTTGGTCGCGTGATACGCGATCTCGCCGCTAGCGATCAGGGCATCGACGGCGCACAAAGTCTGCGTCTGGGAAAGCCTTGCCCGTTCAATGAGTAGCTGCCTTGTGAGCGGCCCGGCCCGGACCGCAAAGCGCGACGAATTCGATCCATGTCTGCGGGACGGGCAGGAAGATCGCCGCGGTAGAAGCGTGGCGCTGAAAGTATGTGTGTCAAGGTGACTCTTCCGGCAGTTACCGACATGATTGTTATCGCCCAGAAGCCATCGATCCTTGGTTCAGCCCCGCATCGCGTCGAGCTGTTCACGCAGCTGCATCGTCTGCTGGTTCCAGTAAGCCGCCGTGCCGAAGAACGGAAAATTCAGCGGGAAGGTGGGGTCACCCCAGCGCGCGGCCAGCCAGGCGCTGTGGCGCACCATGCGCAGGGTGCGCAGCGGTTCGATCAGCGCGCGTTCGCGGTCGTCAAAGTCGCTGAACTGTTCGTAGCCTTCCAGCAGGTGGTTGAGCTGCTGCGCCATGGTGGCGTGGTCGCCCGAAACCAGCATCCACAGGTCCTGCACGGCCGGGCCTTGCATGGCGTCGTCCAGATCAACAACGTGCGGCGCGTTTTCTTGCGGCGTTCGGCGCCACAGCACGTTGCCCAGGTGGCAGTCGCCGTGCAGGCGCAAAGTAGGCAGTGGCTTGACAGTGTCGAAGGCGGCCTCGACGGCATCCAGCGCCTGCTTGCAAGCCTGCTGCCAGGCCGGCCGCTCGGTGTCGGGCACGAAGCCGCCGTCCAGCAGCGATTGCAGCGCCTGACGGCCATCCACCTGCGCGTTGAGGTGGTGGCGGTGCACAAAAGGCTGGCGCTTGCCCACGCTGTGCAGACGGCCGATGAAGCGGCCCAGCTGGCGCAGCGCGGCCGGGTCTTCCAGCTCAGGTTCACGCCCAGCGCAGCGCAGCGCGGCGGTGTAGCGGTGCAGGCCAACGGGCGTCTGGCGGCAGGCCAGCGTGGGCGGGTTGCCGTGCAATTGCAGGCCCGGCTCGTCGGGGGCACCGCTGGCAATGTGCAATTGAAGCGGCGGCACTACCGGCACCTCGGCGTCCGCCAGTTCCAGTGCGAAGGCGTGCTCTTCGACGATCTGCGCATCGCTCCAGCGCCCCGGACGGTAGAACTTGGCCACGACCACCCGCCCGTCTTCCAGGAAGACCTGGAAGACGCGGTTTTCGTACGAATTGAGCTGCAGGATGCGGCCGTCGCCGCGCAGGCCCACGGCGTCCAGCGACGCCAGCACCTGCTGCGGGTCAAGGTTGCTGAAGTTCATGCCGCCGATTGCAGCACGCGCGGGTGTGCGCGTGCAGTTTCAGTGCCGCAGCGCCGATGGCGTGGACTCGATGCCGGCCGCTTCGCTGCCGCTTGCCGGCACTTCACGCACCACGAGCCCGCTGCGGAGCGACCCGAAGCCGCTGACCCGGCCGCCTTCCATGCGTGCGTCGACGCCGAAGAACGAATCTTGCAGAAAACCGGAATCGGCCCACAGCGTGCTGCGTTCACGTCGCTTGCTGGCCAGCGTGCTGGCCAGGTGGTCGCGGGCGTTGTTCATGGCCGGCGTGGCGGGAGCTGCCTGCGGGCCACGCGCTGCCGGGCCCACCTGCGGCACCAGCAGTTGCAGTTCAGGCAACGACGGCAGGCGGTCGGGGCTGCACTGCAGATGGCGCACCTTGCAGGCCGCCAGCACGGCTTGCTTGATCTGCAGGCTGCGGCGCGCATTGCTGCGGTCGGTTTCCAGGTCGATGGCCGCCAACACGCGGCCGTTGGTGCTGCAGATGGCAAAGCTGACGTGGTTGCTGCCCAGCAGCTCATACCAGTAACGCACCTCGCCGGGGTCGGTGGGCTGGCAGAAGCGCACCAGCGGCAGCTTGGACAGCACGATGTGGTGCGGCAGCGCTTCGCGAAGTTGGCGGTAGACGCGTCGTTCTTCGCTGCTGAACACCGGGCGCGCGGTCAGGGTCCATTCAGTGGGCAGCGACCGGCTTCTGGGCTTGCGCAACTGCACCAGGCTGAGCCCCGCTGCGCCCAGCAACAGGGCCAGCGAAAGCGAAGCGAGGATCCAGGGAATGACCTGCTGCATGGGGTGATGGCGACTTGGGCCGACGAGGCGGTGCACAGGACTGACGGCTGCAGAATCAAGCCCGTCCAATATGGAAACAGATGTTACCGCTGGCCGCAGGAGAAGAGCATCCCGCGATCATGTGGCGCTGCGGCGGACACGGGCGGTGGGCGAGAAGCTGAAGTGGAAACCTTGGCTTGAAGAGTGATAAAAAACCATCTTCCTACCATCCACGTGGATGGTTGTAGGATGGCGCCATGAAAACCAAGCCTGTCAAGGCGGCCGTTGCCGCCAAGCCGCCCGACTCCGAGAAGATCACCATCAACCTCGGCTTCATCGATCTGGGTCAGATCGACCTGCTGGTGGCTGAAGGCTTCTACGGCAACCGCACCGACCTTATCCGCACGGCTGTCCGCAACCAGTTGGCCAGCCATGGCGACGCGGTGAAACAGGCGGTGGCGCGCAAGACTCTGGTGTTAGGACTGCAGCACTTCAGCGCTGCTGATTTGCGCGCCGTGAAGGCGGCCAAGCAGAAGCTGCGCATCCGTGTGCTGGGCCTGGCGACGATTGCCCACGACGTCAGCCCCGAACTTGCGCTGGCCACCATTGAATCCATCGACGTGCTGGGTGCGCTGCATGCCAGCCCCGCCGTCAAGGCTGCGCTGCAACGCTGACCCGCCTACACCACTTCACTCCAAGGACTCCATGAACCCCACCTTCCAGCGCCTGATGCATGAAGCCACCAAGCTGACATCAGCCGGCAACCTGAATGCCGCCACCGCCGCCATCCAACGCGCACTGGGCCGCAGCGCGGCAGGGCCCGCTGCGCCTGTTCATCCCGATCTAGATGCCACCGTTTTGGATGGTTATGTCGCCGAACAACCAAGCGACAGTCACGCACCCGCACCCGCACCCGCACCCGCACCCGCACCCACACCCGCACCGCACCCCATACCCCACACCACGCCGGCAGGCCCTGGCGCATTCCTGCACGGCTCGCACACCCACGCCGGCCTGTCCCGCGACTACAAACTCTTCGTCCCGTCCGCTGCCGTCGGCTGCCAACCGCCGCTGGTGGTGATGCTGCACGGTTGCACACAAGACCCGGACGACTTTGCCGCCGGCACCGGCATGAACGAACTGGCCCGCGAGCAAGGCTTTGTGGTGCTCTACCCGGCACAGGCCAAAAGCGCGAATCCTTCCCGCTGCTGGAACTGGTTCAAACACAGCCACCAGGGCCGGGGCCGCGGTGAAGCCGGCGTCATTGCCACCATGGTGCAGGCGGTGATGCAAGAGCGCGGCGTCAACCCGGCGCGCGTGTACATCGCCGGCCTGTCCGCTGGCGGTGCGATGGCCGCCATCGTCGCCGCTGCGTACCCCGAACTCTTTGCCGCCGTGGGTGTGCATTCGGGCCTGGCACCGGGCGCGGCGCAGAGCCTGCCCGAAGCCCTGGCAGCGATGCGTGCGGGTGCTGCGGGCGCTGCGGGCGCCCCTGTGCGCACCGGGCCCGGCTTGCCCGTGCCGGCCATCGTCTTCCATGGTGACCGCGACACCACCGTGAACCCGAAGAATGGCGATCAGGTGGTTGCTGCGGTGTTGGCCAGCGCGTGGCAGTCCAAGGCCGAGCGCGTCGGCCATGAGGTGGTGCAAGAGGGCGTCTCGCGGCAAGGCCAGCGCTACACGCGCACGGTGCACGGCGGGGAAGGCGGCCCAGCGTTGGCCGAGCAATGGGTGTTGCATGGCGCGGGCCACGCGTGGTCAGGCGGTCAGCCGGCGGGTTCTTACGTCGACACCCAGGGGCCCGATGCCAGCCGGGAGATGCTGCGCTTCTTTTTCAGCCACGCCACACGGGCCGGGCACTGACTGCAGGCGTGGCGATTGGATGGGCTCGACTCAGCCCAGCCCGGTCAGCTCGCTCAGCACCAGCAGGTAGCCAACTGCTGCCGGATCGCAGCCGATGTCAGCGCGCAGCTTGCGCGGCAGTTTGTTCTGCGGCTGCCACTGCAACACCGCCTGGACACGGCCCCCCGCGCCCGGCACCATGGCCAACAAGGTCTGTCGCAGCGCCAGGGCGCTGGTGGGGGCAAGCAACGCACCCAGCGGCAGCCCGCAGGCTTCGTCGCGCACAAGCTCAAGCAGGCTGGCACCGGCGAGGTTGAGTTCAAGAATCAAGAGGTCGCGGTTGACCGTGAAACAAGCCACCGGCAGGGCGTCGTAGAGCGCGGTCTGGCGCCGCAGCGCGGCTTCCAGTTCAATGCGCGAATCGCGCAATTCTTCGGCCTGCAACTCCACTTCAACCTGGTGGACCTGCAGTTCGTGCAGCAAGGCCAGCGCATCACCCGCCTTGTCCTGGGACGACGCCATGTCGTGCAGCACCACCAACGCATCCGTAGCCCGTGCTGCCGGGCTCTTGACGTTGCCGGGGCTGGCAAGGCGCATGGAGGCCCGGCTGCGCAGGTCGGCAAGTTGTTGCAGTCCTCCGGCGGAATGGAGCATGTGAACCTCCAGCAAGGTTGTAGCGACCCGCCGACTCTAAGCCAGCCGCAGCTTGGATTCGAGATGCTTGGCTGCCGTGATGTCGACAAACGTGATCACCGCGCCCCGGATGACGTTGGCCAGCGTGCGGTACGGCATGATGCGCACCGAAAACCACAGGCCGTCGGTGGTGGCGATTTCTTTCTGGCTGAAGACCAGGGTGCGCAGGGTCTCTTTGACGTCGGTGTGCAGCGCCGGGTAGATCAGCGTGCTGGCCAGTTCGCTCAGCGGCCGGCCGATGTCGCTTTCACGGAGGTGCACCACGCGGGCAATCTGGTCGGTAAAACGGCGCACGTTGAGCTGGTTGTCCAGAAACAGGGTGGCGATATCGGTGCTGTTGAGCAGGTTCTGCATGTCGCTTTGCGCCAGCGCCAGGTCGTCAAGCTTGGACTGCAGTTCGACGTTGATGGTCTGCAATTCTTCGTTCATCGACTGCGCTTCTTCCTTGGACGTGGTCAGCTCTTCGTTGGCTGACTGCAGCTCTTCGTTGGTGGATTGCAGTTCTTCATTGGCCGCCTGCAGCTCTTCCTTGGACGCCTCCATCTCCTGCCGCAGGGCGCGGATTTCTTCCAGCGAACTCAGCATCTCTTCGCTGACGGCAGCCTCCGCCGCCCCTGCCGCCACCCCCCCTCGCCGACGCGGTTTCGCCGTTCCAGACACCTCCCGAAAAACGATCATCGCCATGCCTTCAATCGCCTTGGGCTGCGCGACCGCCCGCACCGTGATGTCCACGGTGGCAGTTGCGCCGTCAGTCACGCGCAGGCCGCGCAGTTCGATGGACGATTTTTCTTGCAGCGCAGTTCGCAGCGCCAGCCCCAGTTGCGCCCGGATGCCTGGCCGCGCCATGACGTGGATGTTCCAGTTGGCCTTGCCGGCAGCAGGCTCCAGGAAAGCCCCGGTACGGCCGCTGATGTAGACGATGTCGCCGGCGTCGTTGACTAGCACTGCGGGAGGCGAAAAGGCCTGCAGCAGCACGTGGTCGGCCAGCGCTTGCAGGTTGTCGGGGGGCGTCAAGGGGTGGGCCAAAGAGTTCTCCTGCACTGCCTTGAGCGACGCGGGGCGTCGCGGGGTTGGAAAGAACGCGCTGCTGCCGACGTTGTCATTGTCCAGCCGCCAATACAACCTGGACTTGCCGTGCAAGGGCGTGAACAGCGACTGCGTGCGGCCGGCAGTTTCTGAACTGCCCAGCAGCAAAGCGCCCCCGGTGCGCAGGCTGTAGTGAAACAGCGGCACCAGCCGCCTTTGCAGGTTGGCGTCGAAGTAGATCATCAGGTTGCGGCAGGACAAGAAGTCCAGCCGCGTGAAAGGCGGGTCGAGGATGGCGTCGTGCTGCGCAAAGAGCACCATCTCGCGCAGGCGTTTATCGATCTGGAAGCCGCCCGCTTGCGCGGTAAAGAAGCGGGCCAGGCGCTCTGGCGTCAGGTCGCGCGCAATCGACGCGGGATAGTGCCCGCGGCGCGCCAGCGCAATGGCATCGGCGCTGAGGTCGGTGGCGAAGATCTGGATCGCGCAGGCCGCGCCTTCAGGCGCCGCGTCGCAGACCTCGGTGAAAACCATCGCGAGCGTGAAAGCCTCTTCCCCCGTTGAGCATCCGACAACCCAGGCGCGCATCCGCGTGGCGCCCGCATGGTGGCGTGCCACCACGGCCGGCAACACAGCGTCCTTCACCTCCTGCCAAACGGCGGGGTCGCGGAAGAACGACGTGACGCCGATCAGCAATTCCTTGAACAGCAGTTCGCGTTCTTGCGCGTTCTGGCGCAGGAATTCGGCGTAGGCCTCCATCGTGCCCTGGTCATGAACGGCCATGCGGCGTGCAATGCGCCGCATCAGCGTGCTGGGCTTGTATTGCGACAGGTCGTGCCGGGTCTGGCGACGCAGTTGGTCCAGGATGAGCGCCAGCGCAGCAGGCTGTGGTCCGACAGGGGCAAGCAACGCGGCGGGCAACTGCACCCGAGCAACCTTCAAGATGCGCCCAGGCATGTCGCCCGGCAGCGCGATGAAGTCCGCACACCCTGTGCTGATCGCACTTTTTGGCATCGAGTCGAACTGCGCAGAGTCGGGCTGCTGCACCACCGTCAAGCCGCCTTGCGACTTGATTGCCTGCAGGCCCAGCGTGCCGTCCGAACCCATGCCCGACAGCACCACGCCAACGGCCCGCTCGCCCAGTGCCCGCGCCAGTGAACTGAAAAGCACGTCGATGGGCGACCGCTGGCCCCGCGGCTTTGACGGGGCTGTCAGACGCAGCAACCCGCCAAGCACGCTCAACTCGGCATTGGGCGGTATCACGTACACCGTGTCGGGCTCGATGCGCTCCAGGTCAATGGCCTCGCGCACTGGCATGGCGGTTGACCGCTGCAGCAGTTCAACCAGTTGCGCCTTGTGCGTCGGGTCCATGTGTTGCACCACGATGTAGGCCAGGCTGCTGCCGGCCGGGACGCCGGCCATGAATTGCTGCAGCGGATCCAGGCCGCCGGCGGAAGCGCCCAGGCCGACGATGCGCAACGTGGAGACCGATGTGAGGGCGAGCGCCACGCTGTTGGGGGTGTTCATGCCCGAGTATGCGGCTCGCGAAACCTTTCAACGTTCGCCAGCGTACAGACTCCCACGCCATGGATGCCTACCGTGGTTGATGCCCTAAGGATGCGTCATGCCGAACACCAACCCCCGCAAGCCCCACCACCCGCACACGCCCCACGACGCACCCGACGAGATCGAACCCGATTCATTGCCCGTGGAGCCCGACAAGGGGCCGATGCCCACACACATCCCGGACGATCCTGAACTCGACCGCGTGGTCAACCCAGAAGACTGAGCCCCCGCCCCATGCCGCCACTGAAACCAAAGATGCGTCGCCCCGTCGGCAAGCAGGCGCCGACACCGACGCGTGTGGGCAAGGCATCTGCAGCGCCAGGACAGGCGCCGCCGGACCTGGGCAGTGACCTGGCACTCCCGCATGAGCGCGACCAGTCGACCGCTGCCGTGGCCACCGAGCCCGACCCCGTCATTGCGCAAGCCAAACGCGACATCGACGCGGGCCTGGTAGACACCGACATGCGGGCCACGCCGGGTCTGGACGCAAAGCGACGTGCCAAGCTGGTGCCGGGGCCTGGCGGCAAGCCGCCTGCATCTGGCGGCTGAGCGTTTAACTCAATGCCCGTGCCTTTGCCAAGTTGACAGCGAAGCAGCGTCGGCCGGCAGCACGTGCGGGCACCAGCGTTGCAGACAACCTTGCAGTGCGTCGCGGCCACAAGGCTTGTCCAGCACGTCGTCAATGCCATAACGCTGCAACACGGGCAAGGGTGGCGCGCTGGACGAGTAGGCCACCACGGGCACGCGCCGCCTGCGCTGTTCACGCTCGACATGGCGGATCTGCAGCGTGGCGGCAGCGCCGTCCAGCACCGGCATCTGCAAGTCCATCAGGATCAGGTCCAGCCGCAATTCAGAAGCCACCGACACCGCCTCGGCGCCGTCTGCCGCCACCACCGGCAGCAGGCTGAAGGATGACAACAGTTCGCAAGCCAGCAGGATGTTGACGGGGTTGTCGTCCACCACCATCACGCAGCGCCCCTGCGGGCCCGCGCCGGAGGCTGCGGGCAGCGTCGGGGTCTCCCAGCAGGCGGACTCGGATACATCGTCCTGGAACACGCGTTGCAGTATGCGCAGCCATTGCGTGCCTGGGTTTTTGAGCCAGGGGGCCGGGCTCTTGAACTGTCTCATTGTGCTGTCTCCAAACGGCTTTGACCAAAGGCCAGAGGAAGGCCGAGAGTCGTCTGCCAGACGGGCTTCGTCTGTGCGTCAGCGTACTTTTATCGCTTCATGGACGGTGTGTTGCTGACTGCCTCGCCGCCCCTGTCGGGATGGGTGTGCGAGGGTGTGCAAACGCACAGACCATGCTTTCGCAGACGCCTACGGTGGCAGTTTGCAGAGGGCGATTTCCGACCTCACACCCGGCACACTGTTGAAGGAGTTTTCATGACTGCATCCAAACCAAGCCATTCCACCAAGGCACCCGCAGCGGCCAAGGACGCCATTGCCTTGCTCAAGGCCGACCATGAGGCCGTGAGCCAGCTGTTTGCCGAGTACGAAAAGACCCGGTCGGCGAGCAACAAGAAGGCGTTGGTGGCAGAGATCTGCACGGCCCTGAGTGTGCACGCGCAGATCGAAGAAGAGATCTTCTACCCGGCTGTCAAGGCGGCGCTGAAGGACAAGTTGCTGGTGCCTGAAGCCACGGTTGAACACGCCAGCATCAAGGACTTGATCGCCCAGCTTGAAGGTGCGCCGGCCGATGGCGAGATGTACGACGCCAAGGTCAAGGTGCTGTCCGAATACGTAAAGCACCACGTCAAGGAAGAGCAGAACGAGATGTTCCCGCCCGCCAAAGCTTCGTCGCTCAGCATGACGGAGCTCGGCGACCAACTGGCCGCGCGCAAGGCTGAGTTGCTGGCGCAAAAGACTTGAACCCGGAGCAACACACCATGAGCAACCAGACCGACTCGACCAGTACCACCGCTTCTTCCCCCCCTTCCGATGGCGCCTGGGTGAACATCGACATGCACACGCCAGTGCCCAACACGTCGATGCTGCCCGGTTCCGAGAAGGCACCCGCCCCTGCGGTCCAGTTGATGACGCAGATGGTCAAGGGCGCGCACGAAACCATCGACCGCCTGGCAGCCAGCGCAGCGCCGACGGTTCAACAGTGGAGCGACGGCGTGGCCGGCGCCGAAGACGCGTTGCATGCCAAGACCGAACAGTGGCGTGCGACCGGCGAGCAATGGACGGAAAGCCTTCGTGGCACCGTCCGCAGCCACCCGCTGGTGGCCGTGTTGGCCGCATTGGCACTGGGCGCGCTGGTGGCCCGCATCAGCAGCGGCAGCGGCAGCCGAGGACGACGTTCGGCTTGAACAGCGAAACGTGGCGACGGCAGCGTTGGCCGCCGGGTTGACGGCCGGCCACCGCAGACTCGACGCGCACCGACTGACGCGCTGAACGGGAGGAACGCATTGCCGCTTGACGACCTGCCGTATTGCCCGGAAAGCGGCGCTAAGAGCATGACGTACGCCGTGGCCCAAGCTCAAAGAGCGGTGATCGGCCGATCGGCTCGGTTCAGGTGGTCGATCTCGCCCGTACCGATGCGTCGCCGCTCGGCTATCGCAGCTTCGGCAGCTCGACCATCACCGGCTGGCCCGGTGCCGTGCAGCCCTGGTCGCAGCAGCGGCCGGGCTGGCGGTTTCTGGTGATGGCGCGCGTCTCGTCATGCAGCACGCCGCGCTCCAGCAGTCGCTCGACCAACTCGACTTTGCTGCCCAAGGGATAGTTGCGCCAGATCTCCTGCTTCATCGCGGCCGGCGAACCGCCGCCGTGCAGGCTGATCACCGAGTACCAGCCCCCCTGGTAGGAGGCGGTCAGGTCCTCGATGAAGCGCGCGACCTCGATGCGTTTGTCGTAGGGCACGTTCGGGCTGGCGCGCAGCACCTCGGCCAGCGTCGCCGCAGTGGCCGGGTTGTGGTCCTCGTCCGGCCCTGGCAGCGCGACGATCAAGCCGCCTGAGACTTCGTGTGCGAGGCGGTGCATGTCGTAAATCTGGGTTGCGAGCAGCAGCTTGCCGATGTTGCTGAACACCGGATCGGGCATGAAATTGCCGTAGTGAGGGTCCTGCGTGCCGTAGACGCTGGCAGCCACGCCGCAGGCGTAGAAGCCCTCGGTGATCTTGATGAGCTCGACCATCGGCTCGCGCAGATGGTGCTTCTCGCCCGGGTCGAAGCCGTTCGCTTCGCACATCAACGCGCCGGCCCCGATCAGCAGGTCGCCGAAACCGGC
>JAYSYB010000304.1:0-1619 GCA_043716775.1 Rubrivivax sp. | reverse complement strand
CATGAAGGGCTACAACGTGCTGATGCCCATGGGCTGGGATGCCTTCGGCCTGCCGGCCGAAAACGCCGCGATGAAAAACGGCGTGCCGCCAGCCCAGTGGACCTACGACAACATCGCCTACATGAAAAAGCAGATGCAGGCGATGGGGCTGGCGATTGACTGGAGCCGCGAGCTTGCCACCTGCGACCCGAGTTATTACAAGTGGAACCAGTGGCTGTTTTTGAAGATGCTGGACAAGGGTATTGCCTACCGCAAGACCCAGGTTGTCAACTGGGACCCGGTGGACCAGACCGTGCTGGCCAACGAGCAGGTGATTGATGGCAAGGGCTGGCGCACCGGTGCGGTGGTCGAAAAGCGCGAGATCCCGGGCTACTACCTGAAGATCACCGCGTATGCGGAGGAACTGCTCGACAGCGTGAGTAACAAGCTCCCGGGCTGGCCCGAACGCGTCAAGCTGATGCAGGAAAACTGGATAGGCAAAAGCGAAGGTGTGCGTTTTGCGTTCACGCATGACATCAAGGACATTTCCGGCGTGCTGATCGGCGACGGCAAGATGTACGTCTTCACGACGCGCGCCGACACCATCATGGGTGTGACCTTCTGCGCCGTGGCGCCCGAACATCCGCTGGCGATCCACGCGGCGGCGGCTAACCCCAAACTCGCGGCCTTCATCGAGGAGTGCAAGTCCGGCGGCACCACCGAAGCCGAACTCGCGACGCAGGAGAAAAAAGGCGAACGCACCGGCCTGTTTGTCACGCACCCGCTGACCGGCGAGCAGGTTGAGGTCTGGGTCGGCAACTATGTGCTCATGAGTTACGGCGACGGCGCGGTCATGGGTGTGCCGGCGCATGACGAGCGTGATTTCGAATTCGCGAAGAAATACGGCCTGCCGATCAAACAGGTCACCGACGTGAGCGGCAAGACCTACAGCACGGCCGCGTGGGCCGACTGGTACGGCGACAAGCAGCAGGGCGTGGCGATCCACTCCGGCAAATACGACGGCCTGGGCTTCAAGGTTGCCGTTGATGCCGTGGCCGCCGACCTCGCAGCCAAAGGCCTGGGCGAGAAAAAAACCACCTGGCGCCTGCGCGACTGGGGCGTGAGCCGCCAGCGCTACTGGGGCACGCCGATTCCCATCATCCATTGCGAAGAGCACGGCGCCGTGCCGGTGCCCGAGAAGGATTTGCCGGTCATCCTGCCACAGGACTGCGTGCCCGACGGCTCGGGCAACCCGCTGCACAATCACGCGGGTTTTCATGCTGGCGTGGTGTGCCCGGTCTGCAGCAAGCCCGGTCGCCGCGAAACCGACACCATGGACACCTTTGTTGATTCGTCCTGGTACTTCATGCGTTACTGCGACCCGAAGAACGACGAAAAGATGGTGGCCGAAGGCGCCAACTACTGGATGCCGATGGACCAGTACATAGGCGGCATCGAACACGCCATCCTGCACCTGCTGTACGCACGTTTCTGGACCAAGGTCATGCGCGATCTGGACCTCGTCAAGGTCGATGAGCCCTTCACCAAGCTGCTGACGCAGGGCATGGTGCTCAACCACATCTACTCGCGCAAGGGCGCCAAGGGCGGTGTCGAGTATTTTTGGCCGGCCGATGTCGACG
>JAYSYB010000303.1:0-15607 GCA_043716775.1 Rubrivivax sp. | reverse complement strand
TCGCCAGCCACGAGTGCCCGCTCGTGCGCAGCCCAGAGGGCACCGTGATTGACCTGTGGCGGCATGCGCGCGATGGCGTCGTCGAGGAAGTGGCCGTGCGCGGCTGGCTGACCTGTGCGAGCCGCGACGACGTGTTGCAGGCGGTGCTGCACGGTCAGGGCGTTGGGCGCTTCGCGGATCTGTCCGTCTGGTCGTACGTGAGAGACGGTCTGCTGCAACCGGTGCTGTTGGACTGGGCGAGCAGCGATTCGCCGCCCTTCAGTGCGCTATTCCGGCCGGAGGCCAAACGCGACGCGAGCGTCCAGGAATTCGTGGCTTTCCTTGCCGGCGTGCTGGGCCCGGTCGAGGCGAAATGTAGCGATTCCTTTGGTGCGCGGCCTCCGGCAGCAAGGCCAGCTTGGTACGCACGCCGCCACGGCCGGGCATCCCAGGTGCCGCGATGACTGTCGGCTCTCAGCTGGCAACCGCCATGACGGCTTTTTGCCGAGAGTAGAAGTAAATGCTCGCCGGCAAGCTGACTCTTGTCGCGGCGACCTTCGACGCCAGTATCGGGTAGCGGTGATCCACGGGAGGACCCGATCGCGGCCATCCGCTGTCGGCCGCCGCCGATCGCGCGACAGCCGAAAGGCGGCTCCCGACGCAACCCGCCTTCTACAGGAGGTGCAACAGTGACTGGCGGCACGCGCTGGCCGTCGCCGTGGAACTGCCGGGGCTTCAGCGCGGCGGCACGTCGCGGCGCTCGATCAAGGTCAGTCCGATCAAACGGGAAACGACCGCGGCCAGGTACATGACGCCGACGAACATCTCGACCGCAGCCAGCATGCGAGCATGGGTGCTGATCGGGATGACGTCGCCGATGCCGGTGCTCGACAGCAATGCGAAGCTCATGTACATCAACTCGGTCCATGTACGCGCCGACTGCGGGTTGACGGCTGCGGCAAAGCAGCCCGGCTGCAGCGCCTGCATCAGAACGTACAAGTAGGCGAAGCCCCAGGCCAGCAACGTGAAGGTCGCACCGGCGGCGAACAGTTCATCCAAGGTGGCTCGGCGGTCGGCCATCATGTAGGCAATCAAGCTGCCGGCGGCGTAGAAGTAAAAGACCGCCTCAAGCGCTGCCGACCAGGGAAGCAGCCAGGTCATCCCGAACCACGCCTGCAACGCGAGCAACACCACGGCCGGCAGCGCGATGCCGCCCGACACCCAGTTCAGGCCCGGCGTGTGACGAACCATCCCGGTGGTGACAACCAGCACCACGATGCCGAAGACGCCAAAGCCGATGCGGCCGGCGTCGGTGCCTTCGATAAAGGGGTACAGAAGCATGCCGACCAGCTGCACCCCCAGCAGGATCGCCGAAGGGTGTCGGCGCGTGTGATGGACCCAGCGCAGGAAGCTCATCGCGAGATTGTCGCTTCACCAACGCAGCCAACAAGGCCGCGTTGGGCCGCCCTCTTGGCCGACGCCGAGATCCTGTTTTAGTGACTGCGGGCATCTCGTGCAAGGCCCCACCGGGTGAGGCGGCAACGGCTGGGCCTGTGCACCACCCGTTTGCAGACACTTGCCCCGGCCACACACGAACAGCAAGCTTTCGCGCGGTTCACCGATGCGCCCCGCTTCGCGCGCCCACCGCTCAGAACCCTCAACCCGCTGGGCCAGCGCATGCACTTCGAGGGCCAGGCTGGAAGAGGCATGTAGAGGACATTCGATAGCGCCCTAAGCCACAAAGAACATCAAGGACTTGACGCTCCAGGCGCCAAGTCCTTTTTCTTTGTCCGTAGCCGCAGCGCAACCGCCGAACGCATGGAACCTGGGAGGACCTGCCGGGCACCTTTGGGGGTGACGTGGGCGCGACGCGGACTGCCGACTGTGCACAGAGGCCAGCAAACGCTAACAAGCGCCAACAAGCGAGCGCAGCGAATATGCGCCAACGCACAGACGGCTGCCCGCGCGAAGAAGACAGTGATGACAGCAACGCCCAACGGCATGGCGACGGGGCGTCCGCAAGCCTGGGCATGGGCGACCGGATGCCCGGCTCCAATCCTGCGCCGCGCTGCCGGCCTGCAGGAACTTCGCGAATGCGCTTGCTTGCCTTCAATCCCGCAATCCTGATTTGAGGAGAATGACCATGCAACAGTTAAAAGACCTGATGAGTCGCGACGTGAAGGTGATCAGTCCCGACATGAGCATCATGGACGCCGCAAGCAAGATGCGGGACGGGGACTTTGGCATGTTGCCGGTCGGTGAGGATGATCGCCTGATTGGGACGATCTCTGATCGCGACATCGCAGTTCGCGCCGTCGCCGACGGCAAGGACGCCGCCACCAAAGTTCGTGACGTGATGTCCGAGGGGATCGCGTGGGCCTATGAGGACGAATCGGTCGAACAGGGGGCCAAGATCATGAGCGAACGCCAAGTGAGACGTCTTCCCGTTGTCGATCGCGACAAGCGGCTCGTCGGCATCGTGGCGCTGGGGGACTTTGCGGTCGAGAGTTCTGAAATGCAGCCGGCAGCTGCGGCGCTTTCAGAAATCTCGAAACCGTCCTAAACCCACCCCACAGCAAACCACTCGAGGCCACCATGAAGCAGCCAAAGAACCCTAGCAAACCACAGTCGCCCCCCAGGCCACTGAATCCCCAGCAGTTTCCGTTGCAAGCGCAGACCGACGCCACCGCCGGTCGTGACAAGGTTCGGGAAGTGGTGCCCGTGCATGCACCGCGCCAGTCGAAGCGCCCAGTGGAAAGATCTGCCAAGGGCCGCGCTGGCCCCTGATTTCAAGCGTGCGCACGTTTCAAGAAGGCGGCTCAGGCCGCCTTTGTTTTGGATAAGTCTATTGGCAGCGGGCCTGTTGGCAACGGGCCTATTGGCAGCGGGCCTATTGGCAGCGGGCAAGGGCAGCGGGCAAGGGCAGCCGGCAGCGCGCCAGGACCGGCGGCGCGACGACCCACCTAGACAACGGCCTTCGGGCCGACATGCACCATCGGCATGCGCCTACGCGCTGCAAAAGCGCGGCGGCAGTCAATGGCCGATGCGTTGGCAGCCGACCCTTCACCTCTATCTGTTCGCAGCGGCCGTGTCTTTGGCGACTTCGCTCATGGCCGCCCCGAAGCAGACGGTGTGCACCATCACCGTCAATTCCGCCGACGAGAAGGAAGCCTTTCGCCGTCACCTGCCGGCTGCGAAGTACCAGTTTGTCGAACTGATCGAACGCGGCCGCCCCGACTGGCTGGCCTCGGCCTGCCGCGCGACGGTCACTTGCGACGTGCTCATCATCTCGGGCCACTACGACGGCGCCAACGACTTCTTTTCCGACCAGCTGGAAACACCCGAATTCCTGCCCGTTGATGAACTGGAACGGGCGTCCTGCAGCGATTCGTGTCCGGGCCTCTTCTCACAGCTCAAAGAGGTCTATCTCTTTGGCTGCAACACGCTGAATGCCGTGCCACTGAGCCGCGCATCGGCGGAAGTCGTGCGCAGTCTCGTGCGGGAAGGGCATTCACTGAAAGAAGCCGAACGCCAACTGCGGGCGCTGAACGCCGGGCATGGCGAAAGCAGCCGCGACCGCATGCGCCAAGTGTTCTGGGACGTGCCGGTGATCTACGGATTTTCATCGGTGGCGCCGCTGGGGCCATTCGCCGGGGCCACGCTGAACCGCCACTTCCAGGCCGGCGGCGGGCGCGAGATCGGTCTGGGCAGCCCCAGCAAGCGCCTGCTCTCGCTGTTCGCGTCGAATTCAATGACGTCGGCCCGCGGCATGACCGCCAAGGACCCGCATGCCGACGTGCGGGGCGACGTGTGCCAGTTCGTCGATGACCGTTTGCCGGACGCGAATAAGCTTGCTTTCGTGCACCAGCTGCTGCGGCGCGACGCGGGCCAGGCGCGCGTCCATCTCGACCGCATCGAGCGGTTCTCCAAAGCACTTGAAGACCCGGCGCGGCGCACACCAGAAGTGGCCCGGGCCTTCGAGGCCATTGCGCGCGACGGCGAAGCCAGAGAGCGCTTTCTCGCTCTTGCGCGTGACGCCGACCAGCCGGCGGTGCTGGCGCGCCTGATCAAGGTGGCGCACGACCTCGGCTGGCTGTCGGCCGATGAGCGCTGGGGTGAACTTGCGCTGATGCTCGGGCAGCTGCAGGCCCGCAGCACGCTGGGCGTGACCGAGGTGGACCTGGCGTGCACCCTGAACCAGGACAACGACCTGAGCGGCAGCTTCGACCGGCTCCTGCCAGCCGGTGGAAAGACCGAAGACGTGCCCCACGCCGCCGTGCGCGCCTGCCTGGGCAGCGCCGAGGGCCGCATGCGCACGCTGGCGGGGCTGGTCAGCGCGGCCGAGGCCGACGTGCAGATCGCGCGCGCCTATCTGCGGCACCGGCCCATCACCGACGCGGCCGAGTTGCGCCAGGTGACGAAGGCCATCGTCCGCATGCCGGCATCCGACGCGCAGGTGCGCGCGCTCGGGGCGCTGGGACGTCACTACGTGGCCGACCGGGAAATTCTTGACATGCTGGTGTCGCTGTTTGCGGAAACGTCGTCATGGCCGGTGCAGCACGCCGTCGCCGGCATCCTGATCCGCGCCGACCGCCGATCGCTCGCCGGCCCGCAACTGCTTCGCACGCTGCAAGACCGGCGCCGGCAGGCGCCGCCAGCCGACAACATCCTGGACGCGCTGATCAGCCGACTGCGGTCTCCCTGAGGGCACGGCAAACCCACGCTGCACAGGCGCGTTCGCTTACATCACCCCGGGCCGCGCGGCCTGCGTTGTGAAACACTTGCCCATGCCGAATCCAAACCCCTTTTGCCGGTTCGGCGCCTCGGCAGCACTGCTGATGTGCCTGGCCGCAGTCGGCTCCTTTGATGCCGGCGCCGCGCCAAAGACGGTTTGCACCGTCACCATCAATTCATCCGACGAAAGGGACATGTTCCAGCGCCACTTGCCGCGCGGGGACTACCGTTTTGTTGAACTGGTGCAGCGTGGCAAGCCCGACTGGCTGGCTGCGGCCTGCCAGGCTCGTGTGAGCTGCGACGCGCTGATCATTTCCGGTCACTTCGACGACGGCTCCGAGTTCTACACCGACCGCTTCGACGACAAGGAATTCCTGACCGTGCACGAACTGCAGCGCGCATCGTGCAGCGGTTCATGCGACGGCCTGTTCGCGCAGCTGAAAGAGGTGTATCTCTTCGGCTGCAACACGCTGAAGTCGACGCCGAGATTTGCCGCATCGGCCGAGATCGGGCGCAGCCTGCTGCGTTCAGGCGTTTCGCAGGCCGACGCCGACCGCGTCTCAGCCCTGCTCAGCGACCGCTACGGCCAGAGCAACCGCGACCGGTTGCGCCACGTCTTCAAAGACGTGCCACTGCTGTACGGCTTTTCGTCGAAGGCCCCGCTAGGACGCACGGCGGGGCCGCTGCTGGAGCGTTACTTCCAGTCTGCACCGGCAGGTGAAGTGGCCAGCGGCCGCGCCAGCGCGACCCTGCTGAACCTGTTTGGCCCCAGCTCGATGATCGCCGTCGCCGGCCTGACAAATGCAGACCCGCACGCGGCCTTCCGCGGCGACATGTGCAGCCTGGCTGACGACGGGCCCACGGACGCCCGCAAGCTGGCGTTTCTGCACGGGGTGCTGCAGCGCGACGTGACCGAGGTGCGCATGTTCCTGGACCACCTGGAACGTTATGCCGCCTCGCTCAGCCCGGCGCAGCGGCAGCTTCCTGAAGTGGTTGCTGCGCTGCACGCGGTCCAGTCCGACCAGCCCACGCGCGACCGCTACCTGGCGTTTGCGCGCGACGCCGACGACGCCACGGTGCAGGCCCGCATGATGGCCCTGGCCGGCATGATCGGGTGGCTGTCGCCCGCACAGGAACAGGCCGAATTCCTGCGCATGGTGGCGGCACGCATGGCACGCGGCAACCTCAGCAAAACCGAAGTCGATCTCGTCTGCGCCACGCCGCAAGCCCGTGACCCTGCCCTGGCGCCGCAACTGCTGGCCACCGGCCTTGTGCGGCCCGGCAACACCACGCACGCGGCTGCGCTGGCCTGCATGGGCAGCGCAGCCGCACATGCACAGACACTTCGCGCGCTGACGAGTCCGCAGGACGACGATGTCGCCATCGCGCAGATCTATCTGCGCCACCGGCAACTGGCCGACGTGGGCGAACTGCGCGCCGTCACCTTGGGCATCGGCCGCATGGCGGCCGGGGGCGCGCAGGTGCGTGCGCTGGAAACCCTGGCGCGGCAACGGCTGGCCGACCCACAGAGCCTGCAAGCCATCGCCAGCCTGTTCGCGCTGGCGCGCTCGCTCGACGTGCAGCGCGCCATCGCGGGCATCCTGATCCGGTCCGACACCCAGATGCTGGCGCGCGCCGACCTGGCGCGGTCGCTGCGCCAGCACCGGCTGAAGTCGCCCGACGGCAACGACGTGATCGACATGCTGATCCGGATGCTGCAAGCGACATAGGTCGCCAGCGCAGGGGACCGCGCGGCCCGGCGTATCCTCAAAGCACGACGTTGCAACCGCAACGCGCCAAGAGCATCCAGGAGACACATCCATGAACCGCACCTTGCACGGCACCGTCATGACCCAGGCTGCGCGCCGCAACTTCCTGCATACCGGCGTTGCCTTGGCCGCCTGCGGTCCCGCCCTTCTCAGCCACAACGCCCACGCCGCGATGGGCCCGAACGACAAGTTCGATCTGCTGCTGAAAAACGCGAATGTTCTGGACCCGAGCCAGAACCTGGCTGGCAAGCGCGACATCGGCATGCGCTTCGGGCTGATCGAAGCCATCGACAGCAGCATTGCGCCTGAACGCGCGCAGCGCGTGATGGACGCCGGCGGCCGCCTGGTCACGCCGGGGCTGATCGACCTGCATGCGCACAGCTACCCCTTCGGTTCTGCCATCGGCATTCCAGCCGATGAACTGGTGGCCCATCAGTGCACCACCACCGTCGTGTCGGCGGGTGACGCCGGTGCCAACAACTTTGCCGCTTGGCGCCGCTTCATCGTGCCGGGCTCGCGCACGCGGCAGTTTGCCTTTGTGCACATCGCCGTGGCGGGGCTGGCGGGCTTCCCGGTGCCGGAGCTCTTCAACATCGACTACGCACAGACCGAAGCCGCCGCGCGCGTGGTGGCCGAGAACAGCGACATGGTGCTGGGCGTGAAGGTGCGGATGAGCGAAAACGTCGTCGCCCGCCACGGCCTGGAACCGCTCAAGCGCGCCATCAAGGCCTGCGAGATGTCGGGCGTGCCGGCCAAGATCATGTGCCACATCGGTGGCGTGGCCGACCGGGCGCTGATGTCGCAGATCCTTGACCTGCTGCGCCCGGGTGACGTGCTGACGCACTGCTTCTCGGGTGCGCCCAACATCGCTGGCGAAGCAACCAACATCGTGCAGGACGGCAAGCTGCTGCCCGCCGCATTGGCGGCCAAGAAACGCGGCGTCATCTTCGACATCGGGCACGGCGGCGGCAGCTTCGACTACACGGTGGCCGAAGCGGCCATCGCCCAGGGCTGCCCGCCCGACACCATCTCGTCGGATATTCATGTGTTTTCCGGCAACACACCCGGCATGCCGTACCTGCCGTGGGTGATGAGCAAGTTGATCGGCCTGGGCTTCAGCCTGCCCGAGGTGGTGGCCATGGCTACCAGCGCACCGGCGCGTGTGATTGGCCGTGTGCCCAAGCACGGCACGCTGCAGATCGGCGCACCGGCCGACCTGTCGCTGCTGGAACTGGTGGACGGCCCGGTGGAATTTGTCGATACGCGCAACAACAAACGCACCGGCCGGCAGCACCTGAAGCCGGCCGGCACCATCGTTGCCGGCGTGGCGTTTGGGCGGCCTTACCAGTCGCCATTCAGCGTGCGGTGAAGTGCTGCCCAAGGTGCTGACACTGCGCCAAACCGTGGCGGCTGTGGCGCTGCTGAACCTGGGTTATTTCGGCGTCGAATTTTCCGTTGCCATAGCCATCGGCTCGGTATCGTTGTTTGCCGACAGCATCGACTTTCTGGAAGACGCCGCCGTCAACGGCCTGATCCTGCTGGCACTGGGCTGGAGCCTGCAGGCCCGTGCGCGGGTGGGCCTGGTGCTGGCCTTGCTGCTGCTGGTGCCGGGGCTGGCCACGCTGTGGATGGCCTGGGAAAAGTTCCACAGCCTGGCCGCGCCGGCGGCAGACGCCTTGACGCTGGCGGGTGCGGGCGCACTGGCCGTCAACCTCTTCTGCGCATGGCTGCTGGCCCGCGTGCGCCACGTCAGCGGCAGCTTGACGAAGGCCGCGTTCCTGTCGGCGCGCAACGACGCGTTTGCCAACGTCGCGATCATCGGTGCCGGCTGGGCAACGGTGCTGACGGCATCGGGCTGGCCGGACCTGATCGTCGGGCTGGCCATTGCCGCGCTGAACGCGGGCGCCGCGCGCGAGGTGTGGGAAGCAGCGCGGCAGGAACAGCGCGAGGCGCGCAGCTGAACGCTGCGCTCAGCGCGGCACCGGCCCGCGCGGCGCGGTGGCGTCGCCCACCAGCTGCACCACGCGCTCGTTGCGCTGTGGATGCCGTCGAAGAGCCTGCGCTGGGGCGTGCGCGCTGCGGCGTGCGGACGTGGACTCGCTGGGCTGACGAGAGGCTCTCTGCAGGGTGTCTGCTCAGCAAAAAGCCATCCGCATCGCGCGTCTTGCGCCCTACTCGGCCAACGCCGCAGTCGCCGCGTCAATGCGTCCCATCACTTCAGGCGTCAGCTTGTCCAGCAGCGCCAGCGCGCCCAGGTTGACTGTCACCTGCTCAACCCGCGACGCGCCAGTGATCACGCTGCTGACATGCGGGTTCTTTGCCACCCAGGCCAGCGCCAATTGCCCCAGCGTGCCGCCCAGTTCCTTGGCGATGGGCTCCAGCTTGGCCACCGCTGCATTCTTGGCGGGGTCGATGAGGCCGTCGCGCAGGAAGGCCATGCTCTCCAGCGCGCCGCGGCTGCCGTCGGGCACGCCGCTGCGGTACTTGCCGGTGAGCAGGCCACTGGCCAGCGGGCTCCAGGTGGTCAGGCCCAGACCCGTGTCTTCGTACAGCCGCGCATATTCCTGTTCGACCCGCTGGCGGTGGAAGAGGTTGTATTCAGGCTGCTCCATCACCGGCTTGTGCAGGTGATGGCGTTCAGCAACTTCCCAGGCCGCGCGGATGCTGTCCGCACCCCATTCGCTGGTGCCCCAGTACAGCGCCTTGCCCTGGGTGATGAGGTCGCTCATGGCGCGCACGGTTTCTTCGATGGGCGTGTGCGGGTCGGGGCGGTGGCAGTAGATGAGGTCGATGTGGTCCAGCCCCATGCGCGTGAGGCTGCCGTCCATGGCCTGCATCAGGTACTTGCGGTTCAGCGTGTCCTTGCGGTTGACGGCATCGCCCTTGCGGTCAAGGCCCCAATAGAACTTGGTGCTGACGACGTAGTTCAGGCGCGGCCACGCGAGCTTCTTCAATGCCTGCCCCATGATCTCTTCACTGCGCCCGCCGGCATAGGCCTCGGCGTTGTCGAAGAAGTTGACGCCGCCGTCATAGGCCGCAGCCATCATCTCCACCGCCTGGCCTGCATCGACCTGGTTGTGGTAAGTGACCCAGGAGCCCAGGGACAGGGTGCTGACGCGAAGGCCGCAGCGGCCGAGACGGCGGTATTGCATGGTGGAGTGGGTGCTTTGAAAGAAAAGACGGCGAGCGTAGCGCAGCCACGCTCAGGCCGTGGGCAGCGTCGGCATGGCCACTTCACAGCCCGCGGTAAACGCCTCCTCAAACACCGAACACCCCGCCAGGTCGGCATGCGCAAAGCGCACCCGGCCGCGTTGCTGGCGCAGTGCCATCAGCGACGGGTGGCGCTGCACGCCCGGGCTCGGGATGGCCATGGCGTGGCCCCAGCGCATCAGGTCCACCTGCCGGGCGCGGCGGTGGATGTCGGGGTGGGTCAGCGCCAGGTCTTGCAGCACGCGGTCACGCCAGGGCGTGGGGTCCTCGACCAGCAGCGTGGCGCGCTGCGCCACCGGCAGCGCGTGGTAGGCGGTCAACACGGTGGCGCCGGCGTAGGGGCGCAGACTCTGGTGCATGGCATCGACGTAACCGAGCGCGGTGCCGCGGCGCGTGGCCTCGGGTGTGACGTCTGACGTGGCGCCTGACGTGGCGTCTGACCTGGCGTCATAGCGCACGTTGTCCCAGCTCGCAGGCGCGCCGGGCCTGTCGAGCAGCGGGCCGTCGATGTGCACATTGGCCACCAGCCACGGCGCGTGCTGCAGCAGTGCGGCAGCCTGCCGCAGCGCGTCGGGCGGGGACTCCAGCACCCGCGCGGCGACAAAGAGCGGCAGCGCCAGCACCACCTGCTGCGCCGCCCACGCTTCGACCTGCGACGTGGCTTCGTCCCACGCCAGCACCTGCACGCCGTGGCGCGACTCGGCCACGCGCAGCACCGTGCGGCCGCCGTGGATGCGGCCTTGCAACGGCGCGGTCAGCCTCTGCACCAGCCAGGCGTTGCCTTCGGGCCAGGTGAAGACAGCGTCGCGTTCTGCTGCGCCGTCGCCCGGTGCATGAAAGCCATGGCGGCTGGCGAAGTAGTGCAAGCCGGCCCAGGCCGACACGGTGCCAGCGCCCGCGCCGTAGTCGTCGCGGCAGCAATAGTCCAGGTACCAGCGCAGGCGTTCATCGTTGAGCCCTCTTGCGGACAGCCAATCGGCAAAGGTCTGGCGGTCCAGCGTGGCCAGTTCAGCCGTCCACGGTGAGCGGTGCGCAGGCACCGTGAAGGCGCCCGCAGTGCCGCCTTGAGCCACGCGCAGCGCCTGCGCAAACTGCCGGTACTGCGCGGCCGTGGCCGAACCCGGGTCGGCCGGCGGCAGCAGGCCCTCGGACCAGGCGCCGTCGATGAAGAGTCGCTCTTGCGGGCTGTGGCACAGGTGGCGCTCGTCCGCCACCGTGCGGCCCTGTTCCGTTTTCAGCAGACCCATTTCGTGCAGCCATTCCGCCACTTCGCGCGACGCGGCGGTCGGCATCGGCAGGTAGTGCGCACCCAGCGGACAGGCCATGCCGGCGATGCGGTGGCCGCGGCTGTTGCCACCGGGCGCATCTTCCAGTTCCAGCAGCGCGACATCGTCGATGCCCTGGCGCTGGAAGGCGCGCGCGGCGGCCAGGCCGGCGATGCCGCCACCCACGATGACGACGCGGGCCTTGCGCTGCAACGCGGCCGCAGGCAGCGCCGCTGCGCTGCGCAGGCGGTGGCCGCGTGCATGCGCCGCGCCAACCCAGGCCGCGGACGGCGCTGCCGTCTGGTGCGGTGTGCAGCCCCATGTGCCGATGGTGCCGACTGTGCCGACGGTGCCGCACACTGTGGTTGTTAGCACAGCGCGCCGCGTCAAGGGATGCGTGGCCAGCCCGGTCACCGCGCCACCTTGCCCCACTCTTCCTCGAAAGTGCTGACCAGCACCTGGTTGGACAAGCGGTTGGGCTCGGCCGCCACGCGCGCCATGTCGGGCGGAAACTGCAGCAGCGCCGGCAGGCCTTCCACGGTCAGGAAGCGCAGCCCCGGTGGCATCACGGTGGGCATGCGCCAGGGCCGGCGGCCGGCGATGATGAAGCCCCATTCGCCAAAGCTGGGCACGTGCACGTGGTAGGGCGTGGTGGCCAGGCCCACGGCTTCCAGCGTGCTGGCGACCGTCCAGAAACTCTTGCGCGCGACCAGTGGCGACGTGGTTTGCACCGCCAGGTAGCCGCCCGCAGACAGCGCCTGGTCCACACGCTGGTAGAAGCTGGTGGTGTAGAGCTTGCCCAGGCTGAAGTTGGTGGGGTCGGGGAAGTCGATGACGATGACGTCGAAGCTGCCCGGTGCCGTCTCCAGCCAGGTGTAGGCGTCGGCGTTGACGACGCGCACCTTCGGGTTCGACAGCGCCCCGGCATTCAGCGCCACCAGCTTCGGGTGCTGCGCAAAGAGGCGCGTCATGTGCGGGTCCAGTTCCACCAGCGTCACGGCTTCGACACCCGGGTGCTTGAGGACTTCGCGCACCGCCATGCCGTCGCCACCCCCCAGCACCAACACGCGCTTTGGCGCCCCGTGTGCAGCCAGCGCGGGGTGGACCAGGCTTTCGTGGTACCGGTATTCGTCGCGCGAATGGAACTGCAGGTTGCCGTTCAGGAACAGGCGCACGCCCGCCGCGCCAGCGGTGACCACCACGCGCTGGTAGTCGCTGCTTTCGCGCACGACGATGTCTTCGCCGTAGAAGCGGTCTTCGGCCCAGGTGGTCAGCCGGTCGGCGCCGAGCATCGCGGCGACCAATGCCGCCAGCACCGCCGCGCAGGCCAGCGCATGCGCGCGCAGGTGCCGCAGCTCGGCACGAAAAATCCACAGCGCCCACAGCGCCACCGTCGCGTTCAACAAGCCGAAGAACAGGCCCGTGCGCACCAGGCCCAGGTGCGGCACGAACAGCAGCGGGAAGGCCACCGCGACGACCAGCGCTCCCAAATAGTCGAATGTCAACACCTGCGACACCAGTTCACGCAAGGCCCAGCGGTCGCTGAAGTGGCGCTTGAGGATGCGCATGACGAGCGGAATCTCCAGCCCCACGAGCGTGCCCACCAGGCCCACCAACCCGTACAGCAGCACCCGAAACGCCGCGCCCGCGCCGGCCCCTGCGGCCAGGCTGCTGTGGGCCACGAACAGGAGCGCCGGCATCAAGCCGCCCACCAGCCCCACGAGCAGCTCGATGCGCAGAAACTGCGCCACCAGCTGGCGTTCCACAAAGCGGCTGAGCCAGCTGCCGATGCCCATCGCAAACAAGTAGCAGCCGATAACGGTGGAAAACTGCAGCACCGAGTCGCCCAGCAGATAACTGGCCAGTGCACCGGCAGCCAGTTCGTACACCAGGCCGCAGGCAGCAACGACGAAGACCGAGGCCAGCAGCGTCAGCTCGGCAGGCGAGATCGGTGCGGGCGGGTGGACGGTGGTCGGGTCGGCAACGCGGTCGGCGGGAGCAACGGTCTGCATCGATCAAGGGTAACGCAGGCCTTGATCGCAGCCGGGCTAACCGCGACACTGCGGCGGCTGCGTCATCCGATTCATGGAAGACGGCCGCCGGGGGGCGGAGGAGAATTTTCCAATGAACGACGCACAGGCCCTTGACCTGGCCACGCTGAAACGTCGCGCCATCTTGTTTGCCGACCTCGTGGAATCGGTGCGCCTGTATGAACGCTTCGAGGCCCGCACCATCGACCACTGGCGGCGCTTTGCCGCCCTGGCACGCGACCGCGTGGCACCCATGCACGGTGGCCGCCTGGTGCGCACCGTGGGCGACGGCCTGCTGCTGGAATTTGAAACCGCAGCTGGCGCCACGGCTGCCGCATTTGCACTGCATGAAGCGCTGGTGAGCTTCAACGGCCCCGATGCCGGTGAAGCCGCCATGTGGCTGCGCGCCGGCATCCACGTCGCCGACGTGGTGGGTGAAGAGCATGAACTGTGGGGCAGCGGGGTCAACCTGGCGGCGCGGCTGGCTTCGATGGCGCAGCCGGGGCAGACGGCGGCGTCGATAGAAACGCGAGGCCAGTTGGACGATGAGGTGCAGGCTCAGATTGAAGACCTCGGCCTGCGCTACATGAAGAACTTGAGCGAGCCGGTGCGCGTCTTCCTCCTGCATGCGCCCGGCCAACCCTTGGGGCCGCGCGCGCCCAGCAGCGTCGACCTGCGCCCTGCCGTTGCCATCGTGCCTTTTGTGGCGCTGCCTGCAGACGCAGAACACGATGCGCTGGGCCACGCCATGGCCGACGACATCATCGCCAGCTTGTCGCGCCACCCGGGGCTGCGCGTGCTGTCGCGCGCAAGCACGGCGGCGGTGCGAGGCAGTTCGCTGGAACTCGGGCGCCTGCGTGAACTGCTGGGTGCTTCGTTCATGCTGACGGGCCACTTCTACGTGCGTGGCAAGCGCGTCCGTCTGGCTGCCGAGTTGTGTGAGTTGCAGGGTGGCCAGGTGCTGTGGGCTGGTGGCGTCAACGGCGAGGTGGACGCCATCTTTGAAGGCCAGGATGACCTGGTACCGCACCTGGTGGCGCAGGTGTCGCAACACGTCATGGCGCATGAGCTGTCGCGCGTGCGCAGCCTGCCCATGAATTCGCTGGCCTCCTATTCGCTGCTGCTGGGCGCCAGCGGCCTGCTCAACAGCCTCGCCGCCAGCGACTTCGACAGCGCGCGTGGCGTGCTGGAACACCTGAGCGAGCGCCATCCACGGCAGGCTGCACCCAACGCCATGCTGTCCGCTTGGCACATCTTCAGGGTGTTGCAGGGCTGGACCGACAACCCGGCCGCCGAGGCCGACAGCGCCCGCATCCAGGCCCGGCAAGCGATGGACAAGAACCCCACCTTGCCATCGGCGCTGGTTGCAGACGGCGTAGCGAAAGTCTTCACGGAGCGTGACTTTCAGGGCGCCGCAACGTCCTACCGCGAAGCGCTGCGTCACGACCCACACTGCGCGCTGGCCTGGGCCCGACTGTCGGAGTGTCAGAGCGAAGCGGGTCAACACCCGCAGGCCCTGGAATCGGTGACAAGGGCGATTGACCTCTCGCCCCTGGACCCGCAACGCTTCGTCTACGAATGTTATGCCGCGCGCACCTCGTACCTGATGAAGGCGTACGTGCAGGCCGCCGACCTGGCCCGCGCGTCGGTGCGGCGGCATGCGCTGCACGCGCCGTCGCACCGGCTGCTGGTGGCGTCCCTCTGGACTGGCGGCGCCCACGATGCAGCGCGCGAAGCGGCAGGCAACTACCTGCGGCTGCTGCCCGCGGCGCGCGCCGGCGACGGCCTCAGCGCGGGCAGTGTGAGGCCCGTCCTGACCCCTTTCATCCAGGCTCTGCACGAAGCCGGTCTGCCACTTTAAGCGGCAACCACCTCCGAGTCCTCGCATTGGAAACACCATGCCCCTGCCCATCTTTTCGCCCATCACCTTTCTTAGCGGACTGAGTGCCGGTTGGTCGCCCATCAACCCCACTGGCAAGAATGCGGGCTGGTCGCCCATCAACCCGACCGGGAAGACTGCGGGCTGGTCACCTATCAACCCCACGGGCAAGAGCGCCGGCTGGTCGCCCATCAATCCGGTTGGACACGACGCAGCCTGGTCACCTATCGGCCCCGGGCACACCAAGTGGGTGAGCAGCGGGATGACGATTGACCCCCAAGCTCTGGCGGGTTGGGAAGGCATTGATCCCAGCTGGGTCTATGCACAGGAGGACAGCCTGATGGGCCAGGCGTTGCGCAAGTCGCGCGCCAAGATATCCCGCCTGTCGGACCCCGTGGCGATGGATGCAGCACTGCCGCCGCGGGATGCGCGCGACCCGAGAGCGGTGCCGCTTTGGCGCTGGGCACCGGAATTCCGGGTCGCCGCGGTCGTGTGCGAATTGCTCGGTCGTGTGCAGGTGCACGGTCGTGCACTGTGGCTCATGAACCCGCCTGCTGCCAAGCGTGCCAAAACCGGGAAGCCATCGCCGGGCGCCTCACCTGGCGCCTCGTTGAGCGCAGTCATGCTCTTTAAATTGCCGTCGTCGCTGAAGCACGTTGACATGCCCGATCAAATCGACGCGGTGTTGCGGGCGGCCGTCGAACGCGAAGACCGCATGCCCGAAATCCTGTCACAAGCCAA
>JAYSYB010000302.1:0-1621 GCA_043716775.1 Rubrivivax sp. | reverse complement strand
CTGGGCGCACTACGAAGCGCGCGGGTACGCACGCCGACCCAGAGTCTGCGGTGCTCGGCTGCGCCAATGCGCTGTGCCCGCGGCCCGACCAAAGCCTTGCGGGGTGGCGGTTGTTCTTGTTCGGCGTGGTGTATGGACCGGAGACCTCGGTAACGGGTGTGCGGGGACAAGGTAAACACTTCTTCGATGGCGCGAGTGCGCGAAGGAGGACAGCCTGTGGCCTGGCAACCGAGAGTCGAGATGGACATCAAGCAAGAGTTTGTGGAGCTGGCATTGCGCGACGGTGCCAACCGACGCGAGTTGTGTCGGCGCTTTGGCATCAGCCCGAAGACCGGCTATGCGCTGTTGGCGCGCCATGCCGCAGAGGGCTCTCTGGCGTACGTGAGGCGCTCTACGCGGCCCGTGCACAGCCCTACCCGCACGCCGGCCGCGATCGAGCAAGCAGTGGTTGCACTGCGCTGCGAGCACCCGAGCTGGGGTGGGCGCAAGATCGCGCGCCGCCTGGCCGACCTGGGGCAGCACGGCGTTCCCCCGCCCAGCACCGTCACTGCGATCTTGCACCGCCACGGCCTGATCACGGCGCAGTCGAGCTTGGCCGCCCAGCACTGGCAGCGCTTCGAGCACGACGCGCCCAACGCGCTGTGGCAGATCGACTTCAAGGGCGACTTCGACACCGCCAAGTCTCGCTGCTACCCGCTGACGCTGCTGGACGACCACTCGCGCTTCAACCTGGCTTTGCAAGCCTGTGCGAACGTGGCCACCGCCAGCGTGCAGCCGCATCTGGCGCAAGCCTTTGCGCGCTACGGGCTGCCGCTGCGCATCAATGCGGACAACGGTGCGCCCTGGGGCAGCCCGCGCGAGCCCGGCCGCAGTCTGAGCACGCTGGGCGTGTGGCTGATCCGCCTGGGCATTCGACTCACCCACAGCGCGCCCTACCACCCCCAGACGAACGGCAAGATCGAGCGCTTCCACCGATCGCTCAAAGCCGAGGTGATCAACGGCGCGGGGTTCGCCGACCTGGCGCAGGCGCAACTTGCCTTCGAGCGTTGGCGCGGCGTGTACAACCACCAGCGCCCGCACGACGCGCTCGGACTTCGCACGCCGGCCCATCGCTACGAGCCCAGTCCACGGCCCATGCCGGGCGTCCTGGCACCCATCGAGTATCCGAGCGAAGACGCGGTGGCAACGGTCAAATGGAACGGCCAGGTTCGCTTCAAGGGACATCGGCTGCGCGTGTCCAACGCCCTGCTCGATCTGCCAGTGGCCTTTCGGGCAGACCCGCACGATGAAGGCTGCTTCGATGCCTTCTTCTGCCACCACCGGCTGATGCGGGTGGACCTGAAGGCACTGCCGCACCCCTTCTGAATGCACCGCAATCACCACGCCCAAAACGTTACCCTTGTCCCCGCACACCTGTTTACCAGGTCTCCGGTCCATACAGGCGCTGAGAAGAAACACCGCCTCACCGGGCCGGAGGACGGTGCGGCGACCGCGCGATTTCTGGTACCCCGGCATGAGCGCGGGCGCCGCGCCGTCCTCCGGCCAAGCGCGATCGCGCGGTTCATCGTGAGCCGCGATGCGCAGTGCCTGCGGCGCGCTCGGCCAGCAGATGCAGCCGCTC
>JAYSYB010000301.1:0-5222 GCA_043716775.1 Rubrivivax sp. | reverse complement strand
GGTGCCGGTGGTGGCGTTGAGGCCGCGTTCATAGCCCAAGTACCAGCGCCGCGACAACTGCTTGCCCAGCGTGATGACGGTTTCGCGCACGTCGCCATCGCTTTGTTTCAGGCCCAGTTCATCGATGCCCAGGCTTTTCAGCAGCGCGTCGGTGGGCGCTTCGCCTTCGCCGGACAGCAGCGCCACGGCTGCACGCTGCAAAAGCGCCGTGTCGGTGCGGCCCAGGCCGTCGGGCGCCCGGCCCAGCACCAGCCATGACAGCTTTTCGGTGTCGCCCATGTCGGGCTCGGAATACAGGCGCACACGCGGCGTCTGCAGCGTGCCGGTGACGAGCACACCGACGCGGGTGTCGATGCCGGGCCGCAGCGCCAGGATGTCCAGCCGCGGGTCGTCGGACGGGCCATTGAAGGCCACCACGCCGCGTTCCAACTGCAGCTTCTGACCATAGGCGGCATAGGTGCCTTCGTCGGCGTTGATGGTGCCGCGCACCTCCAGCCGGCCGCCCGGTGTGGACACGCGCACCTTGCCGCTCAGGCCGGTGTCCAGACCACGGCCGCGCACCCGCGTTTTCTCGCCAAGGTCCACTTCCAGCGCCAGCACGACATTGCGCCGCGGCGCGGCGGCAGCGCGCGGGTCGGCGGCGGCTTGTTCGACCTCGCCGGTGCGGCGCACCGTGACGTCGGCGTCCAGCGATGGCGCGTCGCCGCGGCTGGCGTCGAAGAGGCCTTCGTCCAGTTTGACGCGGCCTTCGAGGCGCAACTGGTCGGCGCTCAGCGTCAGGTCGGCTTGGCCGCTGGCGATGGCCAGCCGGTCGATGCGGCCCAGCGCCCGGAAACGGTCGGCCTTGATCTGCAGTTTGGCCTGCGGAGCCTTGCCCAGCGTGGCGCCGCCGCTGACGTTGAGCGTCCCGTCCCCGCCCTTGAGCGTGAAACGTTCGATGGTGGCCTTGTCGCCTTCCAGCCGCGCGCTGACCTGGCCGTCGCTGACGTTCACGCCCTGCAGCAGGTTGCGCAGGCTCAAGCCCCTGCCGGTGACTTCGCCAGCGTAGCGCGGCTCACCAAAGCGCCCGCTGAGAGTCGCCACCGTGCGCAGTTCACCCCCCAGGCGCCAGCCCGGCGGCACCCATGCGCCCCAGATGCCCAGGTCGGCGACCCGCGCCTGCACCTCACCCGAGAGGACCGCGTCGGCGTGCGGCCAGCGCCGCTCTGGCGTGGTCTGCACGCGCACGCTGCCGGTCACTTCACCCAGACTTCTTCCCTTGAACACTGGAGTTAGTGTCCAGGCGCCGTCGTGCGCCGTCAGCGTGGCGCGCAACTCGGTCAGGCCCAGCAACTGCACGCCTTCATTGCCGGCGATGTGCAGGTCACCGTCGCGGCGTTCGAAGATGAAGTCGGCGTCGAAGCGTTCTGCAGCCCGGATGTCCACCCGCGCCGCCAGCCGGATGTCGCCCGACCAGCCCATGCCCGGTTGCAGCCGGTTCAGCAGCGGCGCCAGCGCGAAGGGGTCGATGTCGGCGTGCATTTCCAGCAGCGGCTGCGCGCCGCGGAAGTCGCCCTTGATCTCGTCCCAGCGCAGCGTGACCTTGTCGGTGATCTGCACGCGGCCGGGGTCGGCTTGCAGCGCCACGAGCTTGCCGTCGGCACTGAACTGCAATTCAGCGCGCAGGTCGCGGGCCTGCGCCCACAGCGAAGCGGGTGCGCTGTCGGTCAGGCTGCCGTCCCACGAGCCCACCACCAGGCGGTCGATGCGGGCGCGCCAACGGCCGCCGCCAGCCCCGCCTGGGTCTGGCAGCCACGCGCCCTGTGCCAGCATCTGCGCCCGCGTGCCCGACTGCGCCTGCACACCCAGCAATTGCACCGCCATGTCGGGTGGCAGCAGCGGCATGGCGGCGTTGATGTCGATCTTGTGGTCAGCCAGCGTGCCGCTCAAGTCGGCGCGCAGATGGTCAGCGCGCTGGGCGCCAAACACCAGGCCCGCCAGGTCGAGCCGAGCCGACAGCGACTTGTCGCCACCGGTGTCCAGGCGCCAGTCGGCTTGACCCGTGGCCACGCTGAGCGCGCCTGACTGCAGCTGCGAAATGCGCAGGTTGCCTTCGCTGCGCACGTTGGGCCAGCGGCCGTCTGCCGCCACTACGGCGGTGGCAGTGCCTTGGCGCGGCGCCCAGTTGGCCAGAGCCGGGTACAGGCGCACCAATGGCGCCAGCGTGGCCAGCGCGTCGCCCTTAAGTTCAGCGCGCCAGCGGTCGGCCTGGCCGTTGCTGGCGGGGTCGCCACGGCCGTCGATGCTGATGCGGTTGCTGCCCAGTTGAATGTCGCCCACCAGCTGCGCCACCGCCGGCGCGGCGGCTTGGGTGTAGCCCAGCTTGACGTTGGCCGACAGCGGCACGCCGGCCAGCACCGAGTCATGAACCCGCAGCGTGCCGTTGCCGGCCAGGCGCTGCGCCAGCTCGAACGCCGGCAAGGCGGCTGCATTGCCCGGCAGGCGCAAGTCGAACTGCCAGCCCGCCGACACGCGGTGCGGGCCTTGGCGCCAAGCCGAGCCTGCGTCGCCGGTGAACCAGGGCTTGGGGTCGAAATCGACCAGCGTGCCGGTGGTTTCCAGATGCCAGTCGCGGCTGTCGCGCGCGCCTCGGCCGTTGCTGGCAGCCGCCGCGCTGATTTTGCCCACACGCTGCAGCAGCGCCTTCAGGCTGGCCGTGGCATTGCCGGACGCGGCGCGCAGCTGTGTGATCTCCAGACGCTGGTCGGTGGCGTGGCCTTCCATGGCCAGCTGCACCGGCTGGGGTGCGGCGTCCAAGTTGCCGTTGAGATCGATCTTCCAGCTCAGCGATGGGCTGGCAGCTGCCGCTGTGGCGTTAGAAAGAGCCGGCGCTGATGCCGATTCTGGCGCGGGTTTGGATGCGGGTGACGTTGCGGACGGCGGCGCTGCTGAGCTGCCCCCCGGTGCGGGCAGCCCGCGCAGCGTGGCCTGCACCGGGCCCGACAGCTTCATGGCCGCCGCGCGGCTGTCCAGGCGCTGTGGCGTCACGCCGTCCAGCTTGGCGTCCAGCTTCAGTTCACGCCCGTGCCACACGGCGCTGCCGATCAGGCGGCCGGCGCTGGCCTTGGCGTCGGCCAGCCGGATGTCGAAAGTCTGCGCTTCCAGCCGGTCGGGCTGGCGCAGGTCGCCGCGCAATTCGGCGTTGATGCGCTGCACCGGCAGGCGGCCTTCGTTCCAGCGCCCCGGCAAGGCGTTGTCAACTTGCAGCACTGCGGAAATGGGCACGTCCTTGGCGCGCGCCGCCAGCACGGCGCGGCCTTTGATTCGGGTCTGTGGCGCCTTCACCGACAGGGCCGACAGGTCAAGCTCCGCCGTCTGCAGATTCAGTTGCGTCAGCGGCCAGGCTTGCAGCGGCTGCAGCCCTGCCTGCAGGTCCACGGCCGGTGGCTCGCGGCCGCGCAGCGGCACCCCGCGCAGCGTGCCGCTGATCCGCATCTGCGGCACATTGCCGCCCGCGCTGAGCACGGCGGCCCAGCGCGGCGCATCGCCTTCACCCATCGGCCGCAACGTGGCCTGCACCGCCAGTGGCAGCGGTGCCATGGTGCCGATCTTCAAACTGGCATCGGCGTGCACGCCCTGCCAATCGGCCTGCAACGCATCCACGCGGTGTTCAGCGCCGGGGCGCGCTTCCAGCACCAGGCCCTGCAGCGCCAAATGCTCAACAGCGGGCAGGGCGTCGATGCGCAGTTCGTCCACTTGGGCCCGTGTCACCGTCAGTGCCAGCGGTGAGTTGATGCCCGCCGGCAGCGGAATGGGCCGTGGCCCCGGCTTTCCGGTGTGCACGGTGATCTTGCGCACGGTCAACTGGTCGATGTGCAAAGCAGCCAGAGCGTGTTCATCGGGCCGCCAGGTCCAGCGCATGCCCGACGAGGCCAGGCCTTCGAGCGTCACCGATTCCAAGCCCTGGTTCCAGGTGAGTTCGACACGTTCTGCCTTCCAGCTCTCGCCCAGCAGCGTGCCTTGGAAGCCTTTCACTTGCACCAGCGGCAGGCGCTGCAGCAGCCACTGCGTGCCGGCTTCGTCAAACAGGAACCAGCGCGCGACGCCCGTAAAGCCGCCCGCCACCAACAGCAGGAAGGCCACCACCACCGCCAGTGGCAGCAGCAGCGACAGGCTGGTGCGCAGCGGCGCCGGGTCGGCGTGGCGGGGGTTGACGGGCGGTTTTTTCATGCGCTGGGATGGATTGACCAGACAGCGCTTCAGAACGCAATGCCGACACTGAAATGCAGACGCGGTTTGCGTGTTTCCGTCGCGTAGGCCATGTCCAGCCGCAGCGGGCCGACGGGGCTGCGCCAGCGCACGCCCACGCCCATGCCAAAGACGGGCTTGAGCGCGCTGAAGCTGGCCGCTGCGTTGCCTGCATCGACAAACACCGCCCCCCACAGCGACGGCATGCTGTCCAGGAAGGGCCGCGCCAGTTCTGCGCTGGCGGCGAAGAGCGACAGGCCGCTGCCCACCGCGCCGTCCACCTGCGGCCCCAGGCTGCGGTAGGCATAGCCGCGCACCGACTCGTCACCACCCGCGCGCCACTTCAGCGATTCGGGCACCACCATGTTCGGACGCAGGAAGACCTGCCCCAGTTCCACCCGCGCCTGGCCGTACCAGGCCGCCCCCAGCGGCCGATACACGGTGAGCCGGCCATATACGCGGGCAAAGGGGCCGGCCTTGGCGTCAGTGCCATTGGAGACGCCGGCGCCGATCTGAATGGCGAGTGTTTCTCCCATCGTCGGCAGCACCACGCTGTCCAGCCCGCGCCAGCCGCCGTGGAAGTTGAGCGACAGCGCCGCGGCGTCGTTGCGGTCACCGGCAGTGGTGCGGCGCGACGACGTTTCGCCTTCGACATAGAACAGCCTTTCGATGCGCTGCGTGTCCTGCGTGCGTCCCAGACGCAGACGCTGCGACAGCACCACGTCGGTGTCGGACACCAGGCGTTCAACGGCGCCGCCGACCAGGTTGCGGTACAGGCCTTCGTCGGGCCGGGTGCTGATTTCTGCATCCCCCGCCTGTCGCTTCTGGCCGACTTCGATCTTGATCTTGGACGAGGCCGGCAGGCCAAACACGCGCCGGTAGGTGTGCTCCACCGAGGCCCGTGGCCCCGTGTTGGCGCTGACGCCCAGGCCGAAGGTGTAAACCTGCAGCGGGGCTTCGCGCAGCCGCACCAGTACGGCGGCATCAGCAGCACG
>JAYSYB010000031.1:0-2516 GCA_043716775.1 Rubrivivax sp. | reverse complement strand
GCCGCGCGCTGCCCGCCGCGCAGATGACCGACCATGTGCAGACGGCCCTGCACGCGCTGAAGGCCGAAGGCGGCGGTTCATCGCAGACGCCCACGCGCGCACTGCTGTTGCCCGACGCACCCAGCGCCGCCGCCGGTGAGATCACCGACAAGGGCTACGTCAACCAGCGCACCGCGCTGGCCCGCCGCGTCGCCGATGTTGAAGCGCTGTACGCACAACCTGCCGACCCGCGTGTGGTCCGCACCTGAAACACCTGAAAGCAGCCATGACCGTGAGTTTCGAGCCTTTCAATGCCAGCGGCCCGCTCGGCGCCCTGCCCCTGCTGCAACTGGAGCAAGGCGGCCCGGTGCTGCACATCCGCCTGAACCGGCCGGCCAAGCGCAATTCGATCAGCGACGGCTTGCTGGCGCAGTTGCACACGGTCTTCGTCAACATGCCAGGCGCGATCAAGGCAGCCGTCATCAGCGGTGAAGGCGACCACTTCTGCGCCGGGCTGGACCTGAGCGAGGTCAGCGAGCGCAACGTCACTGAAGGCATGCAGCATTCGCGGGCCTGGCATGCCTGCTTTGACGCCATCCAGTTCGGCCCGGTGCCAGTGATTGCGGTGTTGCACGGTGCGGTGGTGGGCGGCGGGCTGGAGCTGGCGTCGTCGGCGCACCTGCGTGTGGCCGAGGACAGCACTTTCTACGGTCTGCCCGAAGGCACGCGCGGCATCTTTGTGGGTGGCGGCGGGTCGGTGCGCATCAGCCGGTTGATCGGCGTGTCGCGCATGACGGACATGATGTTGACCGGACGCGTGTTTGACGCTGACGAAGGCCAGACGATTGCCTTGAGCAACTACCGCGCGGCCGACGGTGCAGGGCTGGCGAAGGCGCTTGAACTGGCAACCAAGATCGCCGCCAACGCACCACTTTCCAACTACGCCATCACCCAGGCGCTGCCCCGCATTGCCGATCTGTCGGCGGGCGACGGCTTGTTTGTCGAGTCGCTCATGTCATCCATCGCGCAGGGTGACGACGCTGCGAAAGAACGTGTGCGCGCCTTCCTCGAAAAACGTGCCCACAAGGTCAGCAAATCATGAGCGGCTGGTTCTTCAGTCGCTTTGAAGATGCCCACGTCCTCGAAGGCCTGCGCACGCCGGTGGAGGCGCCGCGCCGCTGGAAGGCGGCGAACGCGGTGCACGGTGACGACGGCGTCGTCTAGGCCTTTGACGGACAGGTGGGCAAGAGGCCTACCGACACCTCCACATCGAGCTGATTTGCCTGAACGGCGCGCTGCGCATGGCGCCACGCTGAACCCACCACGCTTCCGACAGCAGCGCTCAGCGCAACGCAGGTGCAGATGGTAGGCTGTGGTCCACCGCATGGCCGCACACCGCAACCCCGCGAACACGACCACCGGCCTGCGCACGCCGGCACGTGCCAGTGCACGCCAGCAATGGCTGCTGCTGGGTGCGGTGCTGCTGGCCGTGGGGCTGTTCGGGCTCTGGAACCGGAACGCGGAATACCGCGAACTGCAGTCCGAGCAGCAGCACCTGCTGGCGGTGCAAGCCGCCGCCGTCGAAGCCAACCTGTCGCAGTTGCTGCTGGGCCTGGGCGCAGGCCTGCGCGGCGTGCGCGCCGACCTGCCGCAGTGGTCTGCGGCCGCTACCGGGCCGGCGGTCAGCAGGCGGCTCAAGGCTTTGAGCGACGCGATACCCGGCGTGCAGTCGATGCTGCTGCTGGCTGCCGACGGCCGTGTGCTGGCCGCCAGTCGGCCGGGGCTGGCTGGCCTTGAGCTTGGAAGCCGCGAAGACTTCAAGCAGGTGCAGTCGCAGTCGCAATCACAAGCGCAGGCGCAGGCGCAGGCGCAAGCACAAACTCCGCCCGCCGCCGGTCGGCTGTGGTTGTCCGCGCCCTTCGTCAATGAAGCGGGCAGCTTTTCGATGAACCTGACGATCGCGGTGGTGGCCGCGGACGGCTCCTTTGGTGGCGCCGTCAGCGCGACGCTGGATCCGGCCTACCTGCAGACGCTGTTGCATGCCACGCTGTATGCACCCGACGTCTGGGCCGGGCTGGCGCATGGCGACGGCGGCGTGCCGATCATCGAGCCACGGCTCGAGGGTGTGATTGGCACCAACGTCGACAAGCCCGGTTCAATGTTCCGCCGCCACCGGGACGCTGGCGGGGCCGCCTCGGTGCTGACAGGCCGCAGCACCGCCACGGGCGAGATGCGCGTGTTCGCGCTGCGCTCCATGCAGCCGGCCGCCTTGAACTTGGACAAGCCGGTCATCGTCGCCGTCAGCCGCAGCCTGGACGCGATGCTGGCGCCCTGGTGGCGGCAAACGCTGGCGGGCCTGTTGCTGTACGCGCTGCTGTGCATGGCCAGCTCAGTGGCACTCATCGCCATGCATCGCCGGCAATCAACCGTTGTGCGTCTGGAACAAGAACGCGAAGCCACCGAACGCCAGAGCGCCGAAAGGCTCCAACTGGCCTTGCGCGGCGCGGACCTGGCGCTGTGGGACACCGACCTGCGCA
>JAYSYB010000004.1:0-8089 GCA_043716775.1 Rubrivivax sp. | reverse complement strand
CGGCCAGGGCCTGAACCTGGGGCTGGCCGACGTGGCGGTGTTGGCTGAAGAGATTGCCGCGTGTGAGTCTTGGCGGTCACTGGCCGACCCCCGACTGGGCGCGCGTTTTGCCCGCCGCCGCCGCGGCCCCACCTGGGCCATGGCGCAGGTGACCGACGGCCTGCTGCACCTTTTTGCGCACCCCGCGCCGCTGGCCAAGGCGGTGCGCAACCGCGGGCTGTCGCTGCTCAACCAGTTGCCACCGATCAAGCGCCTGCTCACTGGGCGCGCCCTCGGCGGCTGACACTTTTTTCTCAAGGAACTTTCCATGTTGCGAACGTTGCGGCTGCTGCCGATGCTGGTTTCATCCTTGGCCGTATTCGGCGGCATTTTTTGCGGCCTGGCCACGGCCCAGGAAGCCGTGATCCGCAAGGCGCTTCCCGAGCGCCTGCCGCAACTGCCGAAGATCGATGAAGTCAGCCGCACGCCCATCCCGGGCCTGTGGGAAGTGCGCTACGGCGGCACCGAAATTCTCTACAGCGACGACAAGGGCGAACACATCTTCGTCAACGGCTCGCTGGTCGAAACCAAGACCCGCACCGACCTCACCGAAGCGCGCATCGAAAGACTGCTGGCGGTGAGTTGGGACAAGCTGCCGATGAAGGACGCCCTCGTCATCCGCCAGGGCACAGGAGCGCGAAAAATGGCGGTTTTTGCCGATCCCAACTGCGGCTACTGCAAGCGCTTTGAGCGCGACCTGGCCGGCATCAAGGACGTCACGGTCTACACCTTCCTGATCCCGATCCTGGGGCCCGATTCCACGGCCAAGGCACGCGACATCTGGTGCGCCAAAGACCCCGTGAAGGTCTGGCGCGCGTGGATGCTGGACGGCGCCACGCCGCCGACGGCCGCCAAGGGCTGCGACACCGCGGCGGTGGACCGCAACCTGGCTTTCTCACGCGCCAACCGCATCAACGGCACGCCGGCGGTTTTTTTCGAAGATGGCACCCGCAAGCCGGGCGCCATTCCCGCCGAGACCATTGAGAAGTTGCTGCTGGCAGCGTCGAAGAAATAGCCCTGGTGGCCTGCTACGGCCCGTGATCGGCGCGCGCAGGACAATCGCGGCATGAACCTGAACCTGTCGCCCACTGCCGCCCAGCCGCTTTCAACCCGGCCCGATAGCACCGCCCAGCGCCTGGCCTACGCCGGGTTGGTTCCCTTCGTCGCTGGCGCCTTGCTGGTCTGGGCAGTCCGCGACGACGTGCTGGACTACGTGGCGCTCGCGCTGTCGGCTTATGCGGCCGTGGTGCTGAGCTTCCTGGGCGGCATCCACTGGGGCTTTGCAATGCGCCAGCCGCAGCCGCAGCCGCAGACCAGGCCGGCAACCGCCGCGCTGGTGTGGGGCGTAGTGCCATCGCTGGTGGCCTGGCCTGCGGCCGTGATGCCGCCGAGCGGCGGCCTGGTGATCCTGGGCCTGATGCTGGTCGCCTGCTACTTGGTAGACCGGCGCCTGTACCCCGCTCAAGGCGCGGCGGCCTGGCTGACGCTGCGCTTCAGGCTCAGCGCCGTGGCGGCGCTGAGCTGCTTCCTGGGTGCGGCGGGCACCTGATGCCGTGACGGGGCCGTGACCAGCGCCAGGCCGTTGCGCCAGGGCCAGTGGGCGACACTGTTTGCCCTGGCGCTGGCCGTTGGCGCTGTGCACCTGGCGCTGGTGGACGGAAACTTGCCGCCCCGCCTTGGGGAGCGTGCTGCCGATGCGCCGCCGCGCCGCATGGACGTCGCCTTCGTGCGTGTGCTGGCGCCGGTGCAGCCGCCAGCGGCGGCGCCGGCGCGCCCGCTGCCCCGCGCCGCGCCAGCACCGCTGACGGCCGCATCTGCGCCCCCGCCCCTGCCCGATCCGGCAGAGCCCGAAGCGCCGCCAACGCTCGCCAGCGTCGAAGCGCTGTTACCGATTCCTGAACTGGCAGTCGTGGCGCCAGCCCCTGCAAATGCCACCGCGCCAGCCCCTGCGCATCCCGCATCGGCGGCGGCCGAAGGCAGCTTTGAATGGCCCCCATCCACCCGTCTGAGCTACAGCCTGACCGGCAACTACCGCGGCCCGGTGCAGGGCCGGGCGCAGGTGGAATGGCTGCGCGCGGGCAACCGCTACCAGGTACACCTGGACATCAGCGTCGGCCCGTCGTTTGCGCCGCTGATGAGCCGGCGCATCACCAGCGAAGGCGAGATCACCGCCGACGGCCTGCATCCGCGCCGCTACGACGAAGAAACCAAGGTTGCGCTGCGCGACCCGCGCCGGCTGACGATCTGGCTCGATGCCGACCGCGTGCGCCTGCCTGCCGGCACCGACCTGCCTCGGCCCGCCGCCGTGCAAGACAGCGCCAGCCAGTTTGTGCAGATGACGTGGCTTTTCACCACCCAACCCGAAAGGCTGCGTGCGGGGCAGAGCTTGAGTTTTCCGCTGGCACTGCCACGGCGTGTCGAGCCCTGGTTCTATGACGTGCTGGAAACAGAAACGCTGGCCACGCCCGCCGGCCTTGTGGAGGCCGTGCACGTCAAGCCGCGCGGAGACACCCGTGCCGCGCGCGCGGCAGGCGACCTGACGGCCGAATTCTGGGTAGCGCCCAGCCTGCAGTACCTGCCGGTGCGCATCCTCATCCGTCAGGATGCGCAGACCTATGTCGATCTGCTGATTGAACGCCTGCCGCAGCAGGCTGAGCGCGGACGCTAAAAGCGCAGTCGACGCATCAGAGCACCGGCATCCGGGTCGCAAAGGCGTCGGCGGCGGTTCTGCCCCGCGCTGCCAGCACCAGCTTCACGGCCTGGCTCAGCAGGGGCTTGAGTTCGTCGGCGCTGCGCGCGTGGTCGATGCGCTTCACCAGCAGGCCTGCGCTGGCGCCCAGTTCTTCTTTCAACGCGCGCCCCACCTGGCGGCCCAAAGCGGCCAGTTCGCCGGCGGATCGGGGTGCCGGTGCCGGTGCCGGATCGGGTGCGGGCGCGGGTGCTGATACGTGAGGCGACACGTGAGGCGACACGTGTGGCCATGCAGGCAGAGGGCCGTAGGACGCCACTGCCTCAGCCACCGCCAGCGTTTCACCCACGGCTCGGATCAGGCCTTGCCCGGCCAGGGCTGCCAGCGTCTCGACAGCGTCATGGGGGACGAGGCGGTCGAGGTCGTCGCTGTCGCGCTTGCCGTCCACCAGAATCAGCATGCCGCGCAGGCGCGGCGGCAGGCGGTGGGCCCGGCTCTCGACTTCGGCCAGGCCCTTGGCGGTTTTGCGGTAAATGATGGGCATGGATTGCAAAGAGCTTACCCTTTGCCGATGTCTGGCCTGCGCTGCAAAAGTCTCAGGAATGCTTGCTTTAGTGCTCGTTTCAGTGCGCGCTTTATAGTGACCGCGACACGCCCATCCCAGGCGCCCACCCAGGCCCGGAGACCACCATGACTGACCCCTTGATCCTGACCGACGTGCGCGGCAACGGCAGCCGGCGCACCGGCCTCATCACGCTGAACCGCCCTAAGCAGCTCAATGCGCTGAACGACGCGCTGATGGACGAGCTGGGGGCCGCGCTGCTGGCCTTTGACGCCGACGAAACCATAGGCTGCATCGTCATCACCGGCGGCGAAAGAGCCTTCGCTGCGGGCGCCGACATCTCGGCCATTGCGCAGAAGACCTTCAGCGAAGCCTATGGCGAAGACCTCATCACCCGCAACTGGGAAACCATCCGCCGCGTGCGCAAGCCGGTGATTGCGGCGGTGGCCGGTTTTGCGCTGGGCGGCGGCTGCGAACTGGCGATGATGTGCGACTTCATCATCGCCGCCGACACGGCACGTTTTGGCCAGCCCGAGATCAAGCTTGGCATCATCCCCGGCGCTGGTGGCACGCAGCGCCTGCCGCGTGCGGTGGGCAAGAGCAAGGCGATGGACATGGTGCTGACCGGCCGCATGATGGACGCAGCGGAAGCCGAACGCGCGGGCCTGGTGTCGCGCGTGGTGGCGGCCGACCAGCTGATGACGGAAGCGCTGGCCGCCGCTGAAGTGGTCTGCGCCATGAGCGGCCCCAGCGTGATGATGGCCAAGGAGAGCGTGAACCGAGCCTTTGAAGGCGGCCTGGCTGACGGTGTGATCTTTGAGCGTCGGCTCTTTCATTCGCTGTTCGCCACCGCCGACCAGAAGGAAGGCATGGATGCCTTCGTCAACAAGCGCAAGCCGCGCTTTGTTCACGGCTGACAAGGCAGACTCTGCGGCGGTACCCGGCTGCCGGTAAAGCCAGTCGGACGCTGGCCCTGGCGGCACGCTGGTCAGGGCTTGATCAGGGTGCAGTCAGAGTGCAGTCAGGGAGTCAGCCAGGCAGGCCCCGCAGCGCCGAACAGCGCGCGCCGGTGCCCGTCAGGGTGCAGATCCAGCCAGTCCACCGACTGCACCTGAGCCGCCAGCACAGCAAAGTGGTCGCGGCTTTGCCGTTCTGGGCTGATGTTGTCGACGCCCGTGCCGATAGCCGCGCCCGGTGGCAGTGGCGAGAGGTAGTCTCGTGCCGCCGGCGTCAGCTTCAGCCGTGCCCAGCGCGAGGACACACGCAGGCCCGATGTCTCCAGCGTCAGCACCACGCGAAGTCGCAATTGCCAGCCCAGCGCTGCAGACCACAGCACCAGCGTGCCAAGTGGGTTCGCGTTCAGCTGCGCCGCCTTCTGGCTGCGTGCGTCGGTGTACATCAGCAGCGTGCGCGCGGCCGCGTCCAGGTCGCGCAACACCACGCTGCGGGCGTCGGCGCCTTGCCGGTCCACGGTAGCCAACACCGCTACACGCCAGCCGTGTTGTTTGTCGCGCACGGCTTGCGCCAGTTCGCGCCAGACTGCGGCTTCAATCTCTGCCAGCGATTCCAGGCGCGCGGCGCTCATCGCTCAACTGTCGCGGCGCTGGGCCTGCGTCATGCGGATTCCCGGCGCAAAGCCGGGAAGAGGATCACGTCGCGAATGCTCGGGCTGTCGGTGATGAGCATCATCAAGCGGTCGATGCCGATGCCGCAGCCGCCCGCTGGCGGCATGCCGTATTCCAGTGCGCGGATGATGTCGGCGTCGAAGTACATCGCTTCTTCATCGCCGGCTGACCGGTTCGCCGATTGGGCCTGGAACCGTGCAGCCTGGTCTTCTGCGTCGTTGAGTTCGCTGAAGCCGTTGGCGTATTCGCGGCCGGTGATGAAGAGCTCGAAGCGTTCGGTGATGGCCGGGTTGTGGTCGGCCGCGCGCGCCAGCGGGCTGACTTCGACGGGGTAGTCGATGATGAAGGTCGGCTGCCAGAGCTTGGCCTCGACCTCGGCTTCAAAGACGCCGAACTGCAGCTCTGGCAGCTTCCAGTGCGCGGGGGCTTCCTGGCCGGCGGCCTTCAGGCGCATGCGCAGCAGGTCCGCGTCGTCGGCTTCGGCATGGGTCAGGCCCGCATGCACGACGAGTGATTCACGAACCGACAGCCGCGTGAAGGGCTGGTCCAGGTGCACCGGCTGGCCGGCGTAGCTGAGTGCGGCAGAGCCGGTGGCCGCGCGCGCGGCGTGGCGCAACACGGCTTCGGTGAAGTCCATCAGATCATGGTGCGTCCAGTAGGCCGCGTAGAACTCCATCATCGTGAATTCAGGGTTGTGGCGGACGCTGATGCCTTCGTTGCGGAAGTTGCGGTTGATCTCGAAGACCCGCTCAAAGCCGCCCACCAGCAGGCGCTTGAGGTACAGCTCCGGCGCGATGCGCAGGAACATCTGCTGGTCGAGCGCGTTGTGGTGGGTGACGAAGGGCTTGGCATTCGCACCGCCCGGAATGGGGTGCAGCATCGGCGTTTCGACTTCCAGGAAATGGTGTTCGACCATGAAGCTGCGGATCGAGCTCACCGCCTTGCTGCGCGCCACGAAACGAGCGCGCGCGGTTTCGTCGGTGATGAGGTCCACATGGCGCTGGCGGTACTTCTGCTCCTGGTCGGCCATGCCGTGGAACTTGTCGGGTAGCGGGCGCAGGCTCTTCGTCAGCAGCCGCACTTTGCTCGCCTTCACCGACAGCTCACCGGTCTTGGTGCGGAAGAGCGTGCCCTCGCAGCCCAGGATGTCACCGAGGTCGCCGTGCTTGAAAGCGTCCAGCGCCTCGGCGCCCACGGCGTCATGCGTGATGTAGAGCTGGATGCGGCCGTGCCGCCCTTGTTCAGTCATGCCGAATGAACCGTCCTGCAGCGTGCCGAAGCAGGCCTTGCCCATCACGCGCTTGAGCATCAAGCGGCCGGCGACCGACACGGCAATTGCCTGCGGCTCAAGCTCTTCATTTGTCACCTGGCCGTACTTCTGGTGCAGGTCGGCCGCGTGGTGCTTGGGCTTGAAGTCGTTAGGGAAGGCGGCAGCGCCAGACTGGGCCGCTTGGGCGCGGATGGCTTGCAGCTTTTCGCGCCGCTCGGTAATCAGTGGGTTGTCGTCGCTCATATCAACTCAGGGTGGGTGCTTCAATTTTAGGCGCACCCGTAGAATTCCCGGCTCCATGGCAGTCCCGCTCCCCATCACCTTCCCCATAAGCTCGCGCCCGATCCGCTTTGCGCTGGTGGGTTGCGGCCGCATCTCGGCCAACCACATCGAAGCGTTGCGGCAGCACGGTGAACGCGCGCAACTGGTGGCCGTGTGCGACAACCAGCCGGCCGCATTGGCCGCCGCAGTCGCCAGGACCGGTGCAGCGGGCTTCGACTCACTCGACGCGCTGCTTCGGGCCAGCGACGTTGACATCGTGACGCTGGCCACCCCCAGCGGCCTGCACCCGCGCCAGGCCATGCAGGTGGCCGCGGCCGGCCGCCACGTGCTGAGCGAAAAGCCCATGGCCACCAAGTGGGACGACGGCATGGCCATGGTGCGCGCCTGCCGCGACGCTGGCGTGAAGCTCTTTGTCGTCAAGCAGAACCGCTTGAACCCCACCATGCAGTTGCTGAAGGCTGCTGTCGATGGTGGCCGCTTCGGCCGTGTCCACATGGTCACTGTCAACGTCTTCTGGACGCGCCCGCAGAGCTACTACGACGACGCGCCGTGGCGTGGCCGCTGGGACATGGACGGCGGCGCCTTCCTGAACCAGGCCAGCCACTATGTCGATATGGTGGACTGGCTCGTGGGCCCGGTGGACAGCGTGCATGCTTACACCGCCACGCTGGCGCGCGCCATCGAGGCCGAAGACACGGGTGTCATGAGCCTGCGCCTGCGCAGCGGCGGCCTGGCCAGCATCAACGTCACCATGCTCACGCACGGCAAGAACTTTGAAGGCAGCATCACGATGCTGGGTGAGCGTGGCACGGTGCGCATTGGCGGTGTCGCCGTCAACCGCATCGACCACTGGGAGTTCGATGAGGCCCTGCCCGAAGACGCGGCCATCCAGGACGCCAGCTACGCCACGCCTTCGGTCTATGGCCCCGGCCACCCGCTGTACTACGACAACGTCATCGCCACGCTGCGCGGTGAAAAGAACGCTGAAGTGGACGGTTATGAAGGCCTGCGTTCGCTGGAAGTCATCATTGCGGCCTACCGCAGCGCGCGAGACGGCGCGCGCGTCGGGCTGCCGCTGGTCTTTTAGATGGCAGTCGTCATCCACCCCAGTGCCGTCGTGGACGACGGCGCGCAGCTTGGCGCCGGCACGCGGGTCTGGCACTTTGCGCACGTCAGCAGCGGCGCACGCATCGGCACGCAGTGTTCGCTGGGCCAGGGCGTGTACGTGGGCAACGACGTGTGCGTTGGCCACAACGTGAAGATCCAGAACAACGTGTCCGTGTACGACGCGGTGACGCTGGAAGACGACGTCTTCTGCGGCCCGAGCATGGTCTTCACCAACGTCCACAACCCGCGCTCTGCGGTGCCGCGCAAGGGCGAATACCGGCGCACGCTGGTGAAGCGAGGCGCCACGCTTGGCGCCAATTGCACCGTGGTCTGCGGCATCACGATCGGCGAATACGCTTTTGTCGGTGCTGGCGCTGTGGTGAGCCGTGACGTGCGGGCCTTTGCGCTGGTGGTGGGCGTACCCGCGCGGCGCATTGGCTGGATGAGTCGGCATGGCGACCGCCTGCCCTTGCCGGCCAGCGGGCAGGGCGACGCCACCTGTCCGGCCACCGGTG
>JAYSYB010000300.1:0-1634 GCA_043716775.1 Rubrivivax sp. | reverse complement strand
CGGTGGGCGCCGCGTTACAGGAGCTGCGGCGCGGCGGCCGCGATGGCGGCGAGATCGAATCCATAGGCCTGACCGGCCAGATGCACGGCGCTACCTTGCTGGATGGGCGCGGTGAGGTCCTGCGGCCGGCCATCCTCTGGAATGACGGCCGGGCTGCGGCGGAATGTGTGGAACTGGAGCAGGCAGTGCCACGCTCGCGGCAGATCACCGGCAACCTGATGATGCCGGGCTTCACAGCGCCCAAGCTGCTGTGGGTGGCGAAGCACGAGCGGGACCTGTTCGAGCGCGTCCGCAAGGTGCTGTTGCCCAAGGACTGGCTGCGTTGGCGCCTGAGCGGCGACTACGCGACCGACCTGTCCGACGCATCCGGCACCTTGTGGCTGGATGTGGGGAAGCGCGAATGGAGCCATGAGCTGCTGGCGGCCTGCGGTTTGTCCACCGGGCACATGCCGCAATTGCACGAAGGCCCGAAGGTCACCGGCACGCTGCTGCCCCAGGTGGCGCAGCGCTGGGGCTTGCGCGAAGTGCCCGTGGTGGCCGGCGCCAGCGACAACGCCGCTGGCGCCCTGGGGGCAGGTGTGGTCAACCCGGGCGACGCCATGCTGTCGCTGGGTACATCCGGGGTGGTGTTCGTGGCCACTGGCTCCTTTGTCGCCAATCCGCAGCAGGCGGTGCACAGCTTCTGCCACGCCTTGCCAGAGGCCTGGCACCTGATGTCCGTGATGCTTTCGGCGGCCTCGTGCCTGGAGTTCACCGCGGGGCTGCTGGGCGAGCGCGACGTCGCTGCCCTGCTTGCGCAGGCCGAGCAGCGTGGATTGCGCGAGGACACGCCGCTGTTCCTGCCTTACCTCAACGGTGAACGCACGCCACACAACAACCCGCACGCCAAAGCCGTGTTCTTCGGCATGCACGCGGGCACGCAGCGGGAGGACATCGTGAACGCCACGCTGGAGGGCGTGTGCCTGGGCATGGCGCAGGGGATAGACGCGCTGCAGGCGGTTCAACCCGGTCTCGCGCGCGTCAGCCTGATCGGTGGCGGCTCGCGCAATGCCTATTGGGCCCAGATGCTGGCCGACGCGACTGGCTTGCAGGTGCTGCGGCATGCGGATGCGGAGGTCGGGCCATCGTTGGGTGCCGCGCGGCTGGCCTGGCTGGCGTGTGATCCGGGCGAGGCCGCGTTTATCTTCCGGGCACCGGAGGTGACCGACGCGTTCAAACCGCGCGCTGCAGCGCGCACCCGCATGCAGGAGCGGGGCGCGCGTCTGGCGACCCTGTACAAGAGCCTCGCGCCCCAGTTCTGACCCTGTTTTTCTCCATGAAACCGGCCTCCAGCCCTTATGTGACGTGCGCAAACAGCTCCTGAATTGATAGCAATTCAGGAGCCTGTCTGCCCAAGTCCGCCAGGCCCCCCTTCAACTCTGCGCCAGCAGCACCACCAGTGCACCCGCGCCGCCCTCGGCCGGCCGCGCCTGCACAAAGGCCAGCACTTCGGATTTCTGGATCAGCCAGCTCTGCACCCGCCCCTTGAGCACCGGGGTTTTGCCCGGTGAGCCCAGGCCCTTGCCGTGCACCACACGCACGCAGCGCATACCCGCCTTGTGCGCTTCGCGGACAAAGGCCGACAGCGCGTCGCG
>JAYSYB010000299.1:0-1634 GCA_043716775.1 Rubrivivax sp. | reverse complement strand
CTGGGCATGTTCGGCACGGCCGAGGGATCGCCCACCGGGACTTGGTCCCACTTGCTGGCGACAGTGCTGCCAGGCTACGTGATGACCACGCTCGTGCTGTGCGCGGGTGTGGCGGTGGGCGTGTCGGTGCTGGGCGTTGGAGCAGCCTGGCTGGTAACGCGGTACGACTTCGTCGGGCGCCGTCATCTGGAATGGGCCTTGGTGCTGCCGTTGGCCATGCCGGCCTACGTGATGGCTTACGCCTACACCGACTGGTTGCAGTTCGTCGGCCCGGTGCAGACCACGCTGCGCGAGCTGATGGGCTGGACCCGGGCCGACTACCGCTTCCCCGACGTGCGCTCTACCGGCGGCGCGGTACTGATGTTCTCGTTGGTGCTGTATCCCTACGTCTACCTGCTGACGCGCACCGCCTTTCTGGAACGCGCCGGCGGCCTGGCCGAGGCGGGCGGCACGCTGGGCCTGTCGCCCCGAGCGGTGTTCTGGCGCCTCAGCCTGCCGCTGGCCCGCCCGGCCATCGTCGGTGGGGTGGCGCTGGCGTTGATGGAGACGTTGGCCGACTTCGGCACGGTGTCCTACTTCGGTGTGCAGACCTTCACCACCGGCATCTATCGCGCCTGGTTTTCGCTAGGCGACCGAGCAGCGGCGGCGCAGCTGTCCATGCTGCTGCTGGGCTTCGTGTTGCTGGTGTTGACGTTGGAGCGGCTGTCACGCGGTCGCAGGCGCTTTCATGACAGCGGACTGCGGCGCCCGGCTGCACGCCATCCGCTAGGCGCCGGGCCTGGCGCTGTGGCGGCCCTGGCGTGTGCCTTGCCGCTGCTGGGCGGGTTTGGCCTGCCGGCCGCGTTGCTGCTGCGATTGGCGTTGCACGAGGGTGATGCCCAGTTCGGCCCGCGCTTCCTGACCTTGGCTGGCCACAGTGTGTTGGTCGCCGCCTGCACCGCCGTGCTGGCTGTGGCGTTGGCACTGGTGCTGGCCTATGCTGACCGCGTGAACCGCAGCTTGGCCACCGGCTGGGCCCATCGCATCGGCAGTCTGGGCTATGCGCTGCCCGGTACGGTGGTGGCAGTGGGGATTTTGATCCCGGTCACCCAGATCGACCACGCGCTGAACGCCGCCTTTTATTCCGCCTTCGGCCTGCGCCCGCAACTGTGGCTGACAGGCAGTGTTGCCTCGTTGATCCTGGCTTGCCTGGTGCGCTACCTGGCGGCTGCGCAACAGGCGGTGGACGCTGGGCTGGCGCGCATCACCCCCAACATGGACGCGGCGGCGCGGTCCCTGGGCCACAGCGCGCCCGCCGTATTGCGACGTGTGCACCTGCCGCTGTTGCGGGGCAGCGCCCTGACGGCTGGGCTGCTGGTGTTCATCGACGTGATGAAAGAGCTGCCAGCCACACTGGTCATGCGCCCCTTCAACTTCGACACCCTGGCGACGCAGGCCTACACGCTGGCCAGCGACGAGCGGCTGGGCGAAGCGTCGACGGCTGCGTTGGCCATCGTCGCCGTGGGCTTGCTGCCGATGATCCTCATCAGCCGGCAGATCGCGCGTGGCGCCGCGTCAGACCGCCAGCGCAGGCACTGACGGCCCCGTCGTCATCACTTCCAGCCAGCGCGATCGAAAACCTTTTGCGCCAGCAC
>JAYSYB010000298.1:0-1638 GCA_043716775.1 Rubrivivax sp. | reverse complement strand
TTGGCTTCGTCGCGGCCCAGGCTGGGCAAGGTGCCGGTGATGACAAAGGTCTTGCCGGCCAGCGGCTTGGGCGTGGCAAAGGCGGGCCTTTCCTCTTCACTTTCTTCCCAGCGCACACCGCAAGCGCGCAACTGCGCCACCACCTCCCGGTTGTGCGGTTGCTCAAAGAAAGTGCGCAGGCTTTTGGCGACGATGGGGCCGACATCGCCAACTTCGATCAGTTGCTCTTCGGTCGCGTCCATGACCGCATCAAGCGTGCCGAAGTGGCGTGCCAGCGCTTTGGCGGTGGCTTCTCCGACATGACGAATGCCAAGACCAAACAGGAAGCGCGGCAGCGTCGTCTGCTTGGATTTTTCGAGTGCTTCGAGCAGGTTGAGGGCCGATTTGTCGGCCATGCGGTCGAGGCTGGCTAGCGCGCTCAGGCCCAGCTTGTACAGATCGGGCAAGGTGCGAATCACGTTGGCGTCGACCAGCTGCTCGACCAGTTTGTCGCCCAGGCCTTCAATCTCGACGGCGCGGCGGTGCGCGTAATGCAAGATGGCTTCCTTGCGCTGCGCGGCGCAGAACAGGCCGCCGCTGCAGCGATAGTCGGCCTCGCCCTCTTCGCGCACAGCGGCCGAGCCGCAGACCGGGCACTGGCGCGGCATGCTGAACTGGGGTGCATCGTGCTGGCGCTTGTCAAGCAGCACGCTGACCACCTCGGGAATCACATCACCGGCGCGGCGCACGATCACCGTGTCGCCGACGCGCACATCCTTGCGGCGCGCCTCGTCTTCATTGTGCAGCGTGGCGTTGGTCACGGTCACGCCGCCGACGAACACCGGCGCCAGCTTGGCCACCGGCGTCAGCTTGCCGGTGCGCCCGACCTGCACGTCAATGCCCAGCACCGTTGTTAACTGCTCTTGCGCCGGGTATTTGTGCGCCACGGCCCAACGCGGCTCGCGCGAGACAAAGCCCAGTTGCCGCTGCAGCGCCAGGCTGTTGACCTTGTAGACCACGCCGTCAATGTCATAGGGCAGGCGGTCGCGCGCGGCGCCCATGCGCTCGTGGTACGCTATCAATTCAGTAGCACCTTGCGCTCGTTCCACTTGGGCTGCAACCGGAAAACCCCATGATTTGAGGGTTTGCAGAAGTTCAAAGTGGGTTTTGAAGTCGCGGCCGCCCTGCGCCACCGGGGTGACTTCGCCCAGACCGTAGGCAAAAAAGCTCAGCCGCCGCTGCGCCGCAATTGCCGGGTCGAGCTGGCGCACGCCGCCGGCTGCCGCGTTGCGCGGATTTACAAAGGTTTTTTCACCCTTGGCGCCCGCGGCGATCCTTTCGCGCTGCCTGTCATTGAGCGCTTCGAAGTCGGCGCGGCGCATGTAAACCTCGCCGCGCACTTCAAGAACCTCGGGGACATCCCTCACCCCAGCCCTCTCCCAAAGGGAGAGGGAGGAAGATGAGATGTCACCTTTCGACAGCTCAGTGTGCGTGCATGAGGTTTGCCCTCTTGCCCCCTCGCCCCCTGGGAGAGGGTTGGGGTGAGGGTGCAAGCGCAGCGGAATTTGCTTGATGGTGCGGATGTTCTGCGTCACGTCTTCGCCGACCTCGCCGTCGCCGCGCGTGGCCGCCTGCACCAGCACGCCGTTCTCGTAGCGC
>JAYSYB010000297.1:0-5249 GCA_043716775.1 Rubrivivax sp. | reverse complement strand
GTCGAACTTGTTCCCCGGCACCATGGGGTCGTGGTAGTAGACGACCCGTCTGCCCGTTACCGGATCGACATCGCCTGCCTTGATGCCGGCAGTGATGTGCCGGCGGGTCGCGTCTTCACCTTGCGCAATGCTTTGTGGCAGGGCACCAGTGGCCGCCGCGCCGCTTTCCGCGTCCGATGGAAGGCTGCCCATCGCCATGCCGCGCTGCATGCCGAACCGGTACGCACCATAGCTGCCGGCCGCGAGGAGCGCCAGTGCAAGCGCAAGTGCCGCGACGACTGCGATGGTCCTGTGAGTTTTGCTGTTCATCTTCATTTCTCCGTGGCAAGGCGGGTGAGTGCCGGGGCAGCCGCGTCATGGTCCGGCGGCAGCAGGTACTGGAGCCGTGCCCACCAGCCGGCCGCGTCCATCTCCAGACGCAACCGGTCCATGCGGATGTCGATTTCCATGCGCCGAGCTTCCAGGACGCCGGCGAGCGAACCACCGCCACCCCGGTACGCCGCCATCGCGGCCCGCGTGCGCTCTGCCGCCAGCGGAATCAAGGTGCTGTCGTGATGGGCCATGCGGTCCCTGTCGCTGCGCCACTCGTGCAGCCAGCCTTGCGTTTCGGCAAGGTGTTCACGCGTCGCTTCCTCGCGCTGGGCGCGCAGCTGCTCCACCACCGCAAGTTTGGCCGCCAGGTCGCGGTCCTGCCGGCGCTTCGGGTCCAGCTGCCAGGGTATCGACACATTGACCGACACCATGTTCGAAAAGGCCGAGCCGCGCTGGCTGACCATCAGCTCGACGGTCCAGTCCGGGCGCTGGTTGCTGCGTGCAATGTCGGCGTCGGCACCGGCCATTTCCTCTTGCTTGCGCAGCATCGCGATTTCTGGGTGGTGGGTCAGCCAGTCGGTGGTGGCCGGGTCGATGCGGACGGCCTCCAGCGCCGGCGCAGCGCCCAGCGGCTGATCCGCCTGGGAGCCGACCCATCGCGCGAGCCGGGTGCTGGCGATTGCCAGCTGCCGATCGGTCTGCCGGATGCGGTCGTCAATGGCGGCAACGGCGGAGCGCGCGGAAAAAACATCGGCCTGCGCCCCGCGCCCGCCACGGTAGGCAGCGTCGGCGGCTTCGGTCTGCAGATTCGTCTCTGCGCGCTGCGACCGCAGCAGCACCACCATCTGCTCCTGGTAATGGCGATCCAGCCAGGCCAGCGCGGTGTCGCGCCGCAGGTTGACCAGCACCTGTGCGCGCGCGGCCGCGGCCGCTTCGGCCTCACGGTCGAAGCGCGCGGACCGCGCCTTGAGCTTGTCGCTGCGCGTCAACTCCTGCATGACACCGACCGAGCGCATGGTCATGAAGTCGCGGCTGAGGCTGAGCCGGTCCGGCCCGTTGATGGGCAGGTTGTTGATGCCCAGCTTGAGCGTCGGATCGGGGCGCTGCCCGGCGGCAATGGACATCTCGCGCGACGCGGATGCGGCGGAATCCTGCGCCGCCAGTTGAAGCGAGCGCTGCTGCGCGACGCGCAGGGCCTGATCCAGCGTCAGGCCCTGCTGCGCCTGGCTTGCGGCGCTGGCAAATGCAGCCCCAGCGAAAACCAGGCAAGCCCAAGACTGGCGGGCGCCTAGGGAACCCGGCTTGGGCGAGGTGGAGGCAGAGATCATGGGTACTCCAGACAACGAAAGGGTGGCGTCGTGTCGGCCCGATCCGGCGCAAAGGGCTAAGGCCCCAACACGCGCACGAGCACGACCGATGCGCTGGCCTGACCCGTGGGGTCGTCAGCGCACGTCGTTGTGGAGAATCAGATTCGGAAGCAGCAGTGCAGGATGGCCAGCGGAGGTGAGGCCGCAGCCCCTGCACGCGTTGCCACAGCCGCAGGACGCGGCGCAGCGGTGGGCTCGAAGGCCGGTGAGGTGATGTAGAGCTCGGTCAGCAGCGCCGGGGGCACAGTCAGCGTCGCGGCTTGATCGCTTTGCTGACCCTGGTGGCAGTGCTCGGCACACAGGTTGGGGTAGTCGGCGTCCATCGCAGAGTCCATTGGCCCCGCCATGTCTTCACAGTTCATTGTGAGTGGGGCTGGGGCGGTGGAGCCGACGTCGGACGGCGTTGCTGCGGACATCCCCGGGCAGGCGTAAGCCGAAAGCGCCAACTGTGCCAACAGCACGGCCCCGATCAGCGCGCGGCACACCGAGCGCAGGAAGTGGCGCGTCATGTGCATGGCGCGGCAGAAGCTTCAGCAAAGATGACGGAGGCAAAGATCACGGCAGTTTGCAGTTCGACAGATGACGAGAGAGGCCACCGGGCGGCGTTGGTCTGCAGTCTAGCTGCGTCTGGGCAAAAGCAGTGCTGAAGCTGGGCGAAAGCGGGGTAAGGGCCGAGGGGCCGGGTAGGGGCCGGGTAGGAGCCGGGTAGGGGCCGGGTAGGAGAGCCGGGTAGGGGCCGGGTAAGGCCGGCTCAGACTCAGCCGTTGACCGTGCGGCCTTCAATGTCCTGACGCACCCGCTGCGGCAACCGCTTGAGCACGAAGCGGATCGCCAGCGGCACCAGCACCACATCGTCCAGCAAACCCAGCACCGGGACGGCGTCGGGGATCAGGTCCACCGGCGACAGCACATACAGCAGCATCAGGCCCACGGCCGGTTTCAGCCAGCGCGGTGACAGCGGATGCTTCAGTGCCCGCCACAGCAGCCGCGCATCACCACGGACCACCGACCACAACACCGCCAAGCGTTTCCACATCGCCGCAGCTCCAAAAGGCCACCACGGCCCAGCTGCCAAGGTGGGGCTGCCAGCGTTGATGACAAGGGTCAGAGGTTGCGCACTGCCTCGATGGCTTCTTCGATGCGGTCCACCGCATGGATCGTCAGCCCTTCGATGGGTTTTTTTGGCGCATTCGCCTTGGGCACCACGGCAACGCTGAAACCCAGCTTGGCGGCTTCCTTCAAGCGCTCTTGCCCGCGCGGTGCGGGCCGCACTTCACCGGCCAGGCCCACTTCGCCAAAAGCCACAAAGCCGCGTGGCAGCGCGCGCCCGCGCAGGCTGCCGTGAATCGCCAGCAAGACCGCCAGGTCGGCCGCCGGTTCACCAATGCGCACACCGCCCACGGCGTTGACGAACACGTCCTGGTCCATGCAGCTGACGCCCGCGTGGCGGTGCAGCACCGCCAGCAGCATGGCGAGGCGGTCGCGGTCCAGGCCCACGCTCAGGCGCCGCGGGCTGGGGCCGCCGCTGTCCACCAGGGCCTGGATTTCCACCAGCATCGGCCGCGTGCCTTCCAGCGTGACGAGCACGCAAGTGCCGGGCACCGGCTCGCCATGCGTGGACAGGAAGATGGCGCTCGGGTTGCTGACCCCCTTGAGGCCTTTTTCGGTCATCGCGAAGACGCCGATTTCATTGACCGCGCCAAAGCGGTTCTTGATGGCCCGCACCAGGCGAAAGCTGCTGTGCGTGTCGCCTTCGAAGTACAGCACGGTGTCCACGATGTGCTCCAGCACGCGCGGCCCGGCCAGAGCGCCTTCCTTGGTGACGTGGCCGACGAGCACGATGGTGCAGCCGCGCATCTTGGCCACGCGCGTCAACTGTGCCGCGCATTCGCGAACCTGCGCCACCGAGCCTGGGGCCGACGTCAGCTGGTCCGAGTAGACGGTCTGGATCGAATCGATGACGCAGAACGCTGGGCCACCATCCGCAAATTCGGCTTCGATGGCGTGCATGATCTTTTCAAGCTGAATCTCGGCCAGCACCCGCACCTGCTTGCCGGAGAGGCCCAGCCGGCGCGACCGCAGGGCGATCTGCGCGCCACTCTCTTCGCCCGTCACGTACAGCACCTTCATCTGCGACGACAGCGCATCCACCGCCTGCAGCAGCAACGTGCTCTTGCCGATGCCGGGGTCGCCACCGATCAGCACCACCGCGCCTTCGACGATGCCGCCGCCCAGCACGCGGTCCAGCTCTTCCTGGCCGGTGGGGGTGCGCGCGACTTCTGCCGCGTCGATCTCGCTGAGCGTGGCCACCGGTTGGCTGCGCGCCAGAGCCTGGAAGCGGGTGTTGCGGGTCGATGCGCCGGGGGTTTCCGCGACAGTCTCTTCCAGCGTGTTCCAGGCCTTGCAGTGCGGGCACTGACCCAGCCACTTGGGGTTGCTGCCGCCGCATTCTCGGCAGGTGTAATTCGTCTTTGCCATGGCGGGATTGTGAGTCCGGCTCGCACGCCAACGTGGGAGTGAAGTTGCCGTAGAACCCAGTGACATCGGTGGGCTCTGTGCTGGTGCGGTGCCTGCACGGTGTCCGCCGCCCGGCGCAGCACTGCCAGGCTGCAACGCAGCGCCCGAGGCCGCTGCGAAGTGCGCGCTTCAGTCGGTGACGCGTTGCCGCCCGGCCTTGATCTGACCCCGCTGCGCCTTGCCGTCCAGGCGGCGGCGCTTGGACGCACGCGTGGGCTTGGTCGCCCGGCGCGGCGTTGCAGGCGCGGTGACTTCGTCCACCAGCGCCTGCAGCCGCGCCAGCGCGTCGGACTGGTTGCGCGGCAGGCTGCGGTGCGTCTGCGCCTTGATGACGACCATGCCTTCAGCGGTGATGCGCTGGTCGGCCAGTGCCAGCAGGCGCTGCTTCACGTCATCCGGCAACGAAGAGGCGTGGATGTCGAAGCGCAGGTGCGCCGCGCTCGACACCTTGTTGACGTTCTGCCCCCCCGCGCCTTGGGCGCGGATGGCGGTGAATTCGACCTCAGCCGGGTCGACGGTGATGGTCTTCAGCGCGCGTCTTCAGCGGCTGTCTTCAGCGTGAGGCGCCGCTGCTGCGGACCTTGCTGACGACAAAGAGCAGCACGATGGCCGCGACCACCGATGCGATCCAGCCCGCCGGTTGCCCGGGCTGGTACCAGCCCATCGCCTGGCCCACCAGGCCGGCGCCGACGGAGCCGGCCACGCCGAGCACGCAGGTCAGGATCCAGCCCATCTTCTGGTCACCGGGCATGAGCGCGCGCGCCAGCGCGCCGACGACGAGACCGAGGATGATGGTGCTGATGATCGACATCATGGTGAGTTGCTCCGGGTGTCTCAATGTTCGCGCACATGAACCGGCACCCGCGGGGCCAGGGCGCACATAAGTTCATAACCGATGGTAGCGGCCGCGCGGGCCACTTCATCGATCGAAAGTACGGCGCCGGCCGGGCCATTGCCCCACAGCGTGACTTCGCTGCCCGGGCCTGCTTCGGGCAGTGCGGTGATGTCTGCCGCCAGCATGTCCATCGACACTCGGCCCAGGGTCGCGCAGCG
>JAYSYB010000296.1:0-5255 GCA_043716775.1 Rubrivivax sp. | reverse complement strand
GCGGTGTGCTACCGCTCCAACGTCTGGAACATCGGCGCCGAAGGGCAGTTCGTGGTGGGCGCGCTGGCCGCTGGCTGGGTGGCGATGCAAGCCGGGCCCGACACGGCGTGGCTGGGCCGCTGGATCGTGGTCTTCGTGCTGCTGGCCGGTGTGCTGGGTGGCATGCTGTGGGCCGGCGTCGTGGCGTTGCTGCGCGACCGTTTCAACGCCAATGAGATCCTGGTCAGCCTGATGCTCGTGTACGTCGCAGAACTGCTGCTGAGTTACCTGGTGTACGGCCCCTGGAAAGACCCCAAGGGCTACAACTTTCCGCAGACCATCACCTTCCTGGCCGAGACGCGCATCCCCAAGCTGGTGCCCAACTTGCGCGCGCATATCGGTGTGCTGATTGCGGCAGTGGCGGTGGCGGCTTTCTGGCTCTTTCTGTTCCGCAGCTACCGTGGTTTTGCGCTGCAGGTGGGTGGCCTGGCGCCTGCCGCCGCACGCTATGCAGGGTTCTCGTCGCGCCAGGCGCTGTGGACGGCGCTGCTCATCAGCGGTGGCATGGCGGGGCTGGCGGGTGCGCTTGAAGCCGCAGGGCCGCTGGGGCAGCTGTCGCCGTATGTGCCAGCGGGCTACGGCTTCGCGGCCATCATCGTGGCCTACGTGGGGCGGCTGCATCCGGTGGGCATCATCTTCTCGGGCCTGTTGATGAGCCTCTTCTATATCGGCGGTGAACTGGCGCAGTCGCGGCTGGGGTTGCCCAAGTCGCTAACTGGCGTGTTCCAGGGTCTGCTGCTGTTCACGCTGCTGGCCTGTGACACGCTGATTCACTACAGGGTGCGCTGGCAGCGTACCGCTCCTTCGGCGAAAGCGGCTTGAGATGGACAGCGTCGCGCTCCTGCTTGCTGCCACCCTCAACGCCGGCACCGTGCTGGCTATCGCCGGCATCGGGCTGCTCATCAACGAACGCGCCGGCATTCTCAACCTCGGTGCCGAAGGCTTGATGCTGGTGGCGGCCATCGCCGGTTTCGCCACCGCCGTGCACACCGGAAGCGACTGGCTGGCCTTCGCTGCCGGCGCGGTGGCGGGTGCGCTGATGGCAGCGGCCTTTGGCGCGCTGGTGATCTGGCTCAACACCAATCAAGTGGCCAGCGGGCTGGCGCTGAGCCTCTTCGGCGCCGGCTTCTCCGCCTTTGTCGGCGTCGGCTATGTGCAGGGCAAGCTCAGTGACCGCACACAGTTCAGTATCCCGTTCTTGGCCGATGTCCCCTTCGTCGGGCCGGCGCTTTTCCGCCAGCACCCCATGGTCTACATCGCTGTGCTGCTGGTGGCGGGCGTGGCCTGGTTCCTGTACCGCAGCCGCGCCGGCCTGGTGTTGCGCGCGGTGGGTGAGTCACCCGAATCGGCGCATGCGCTGGGCTACCCGGTGCGCCGCATCCGCATGGCAGCAGTGATGACGGGCGGCGCCTTGTGTGGCGTGGCCGGCGCCTACCTGTCAGTGATCTACACGCCGCTGTGGGTGGAAGGCATGGTGGCGGGCAAGGGCTGGATTGCACTTGCCTTGACGACATTCGCCACCTGGCGCCCGGCGCGTGTGCTGTGGGGTGCCTACCTCTTTGGCGGCGTGACGATGCTGCAGTTTCACCTGCAGGGCGAAGGCGTGGAGATACCCAGCCAGTTTCTAAGCATGCTGCCGTACCTGTCCACCATCGTCGTGCTGGTGCTGATCTCGCGCAACGGTGCCTGGATCAAGGCCAACATGCCAGCCTCGCTGGGCAAACCGTTCTTCCCGGGCTGATGACGGCAAGGCCGCGCGCCATAATTTAATGTTCGTTGGTTCCCACAACAGGAGAGAGTTTCCATGACCTTTGCTTCCAAGCGTTCGCTGCTCAAGGCAGCCAGTTGGACCACGCTCGTGGTAGCCGCCGCTGCGGCCCTGGTGGGTTGCGGCAAGAAAGAAGCCGCTGCGCCGCAAGCCGCTGCACCGGCATCGGCCGCAGCACCCGCCAAGCCCGAGCCGCTGAAGATTGCCTTCACCTACATCGGCCCCGTGGGCGACGGCGGCTGGACCTTTGCGCACGACAACGGGCGCAAGGCGGTGGAAAAGGAATTCGGCGACCGCGTGCTGACGAGCTTCGTCGAGAAGGTGCCTGAAAGCGCCGACGCCGAACGCGTCTTCCGTGACTTGGCTGGCCAGGGCAACAAACTTATCTTCGGCACCACCTTTGGCTACATGGAGCCGATGCTGAAAGTGGCCGCCGACATGCCCGGCGTGAAGTTCGAACACGCCACCGGCTACAAACAAGCGCCCAACATGCGCACCTACGACAGCCGCACCTACGAAGGCGCCTACATGGCCGGTGTCATCGCCGGCAAGATGACCAAGAGCAACACGCTCGGCGTTGTCGGCTCGATCCCCATTCCCGAGGTCATCCGCAACATCAACAGCTTCACGATGGGCGCGCAGAGCGTCAATCCGAAGGTCAAGACCAAGGTGGTGTGGGTCAACGAGTGGTTCAACCCGCCGAAGGAAACCGAAGCCGCGCAGAGCCTCATCAACCAGGGCGCGGACGTGCTGTTCCAGAACACCGACAGCTCGGCCGTGCTTCAGACCGCTGCCAAGAACAAGAAGCTGGCCTTCGGCTGGGACAGCGACATGAGCGCCTACGCGCCCGACGCCCACCTGGCCAGCGCCATCATCAACTGGGCGCCCTACTACATCCAGGCCACGCGCGATGCGCTGGACGGCAAGTGGTCCGGCGGCAGCGGCATCTGGTGGGGCGTGAAAGAAGGCGCGATCGACGTCGTCAGCATCAGCGACAAGGTGCCGACGGAGACCAAGGCGCAGATCGACAAGATCAAGGCAGGCCTGAAGGACGGCAGCTTCGTCATCTGGAAAGGCCCGCTCGTGGGCCAGGACGGCAAGGAACTGCTTGCCAAGGACGCAGTGGCCGACGACAAATTTCTGGGCGGCGTCAACTTTTACGTCAAGGGCGTGGACGGCAAGGTGCCGGCTGGGAAGTAGGGGCTGGGCATTGCTGGCGGATGACTCGCAACAGCAGGCGCCGGACGGATCAGAAGTGGCTCAGTCCGGCAGCCCCAGTTCCTGAATCTTGCGCGTGATGGTGTTGCGCCCGATGCCCAGGCGCTGCGCGGCTTCAATGCGGCGGCCGCGCGTGAGGTCCAGTGCAGTCTGGATCAGGCCGGCTTCAAACTGCTGCGACAAAATACGCCACACATCATTTTCGTTAGCCTCCAGGCGCCTGAGGGCGTCGCGGCGCAAGTCCAGCAGCCAGCCCGGCGGTGCCGCCGCGGTGCTGGCTTCGTTGCCAGCGGCGCCGGGCGTGGCCGCCGCGTCGGGCGCCGATGCTCCTGCCGTTGCAGCCCGGGCGGCTGCTGATGCGCCGGGCGCATGGCTTTGCAGCGCCGGGCCGGCTTGCAGCAACTCGGGCGGCAGGTCCTTGGCTTCAACCACTTGCGCCGGCGCCATTACCGTCAGCCAGTGGCACAGATTTTCCAGCTGGCGCACGTTGCCGGGGAAGTCGAAACCCGCCAGTTGTGCCAGGGCTTCGTCGGTGATGCGCTTGGCGTCCACACCCAGTTCGCGCGCGCTCTTGCCCAGGAACAGGCGCGTCAGCATGGGGATGTCTTCACGCCTTTCGCGCAGCGGCGGCAGGCGCAGGCGGATAACGTTGAGGCGGTGGTACAGGTCTTCGCGGAACACGCCTTCGCGAACGCGCTGTTCCAGGTTCTGGTGGGTGGCGGCGATGACGCGCACGTTGCTCTTCAGCGGCTGGTGGCCGCCGACGCGGTAGAACTGGCCGTCGCTCAGCACACGCAGCAGGCGCGTTTGCAGGTCAAAGGGCATGTCGCCGATTTCGTCCAGGAAGAGTGTGCCGCCATCGGCTTGTTCAAAGCGGCCGCGGCGCGTGGTTTGGGCGCCCGTGAAGGCGCCACGCTCATGGCCGAAGAGTTCGCTTTCCAACAGGTCTTTGGGTATCGCCGCCGTGTTGATGGCAACGAAAGGCCCCTTGTTTCCCATGTCACCGCGCGGGCTGTGCTTGTGCAGCGCGCGGGCCACCAGTTCTTTGCCGGTGCCGCTCTCGCCCGTGATCATGACCGTGACGTTGCTCTGACTCAGGCGCCCGATGGCACGGAAGACGTCCTGCATCGCACTGGCCTGCCCCAACATTTCCGGCGCCTGTGCGGGCGTGGTTTCGGCCACTTCCTCGCGCAGGCTTTCCTGCACCGCGCGGCGGATCAGTTCTACCGCCGCGTTCACGTCAAAGGGCTTGGGCAGGTATTCGAAGGCGCCGCCCTGGAAAGCCGACACGGCGCTGTCCAGGTCCGAGAAGGCCGTCATGATGATCACCGGCAAGCCCGGGTGGCGCTTCTTGACTGCGGCAAGCAATTCAATGCCGCTGCCACCGGGCATGCGAATGTCGCTCACCAGCACCTGGGGCGCGTCGTCTTCCAGCGCCTTGATCACATCGCGCGGACTGGAGAAAGAGCGCACGCTGAACTGCTCGCGGGCCAGCGCCTTTTCAAGCACGAAGCGGATGGATTGGTCGTCGTCGACGACCCAGATGGGTTTCATGCGTGAGCTTCGCGCCCGGTGAAGGGCCGTCAGGGCAATGGAATGAATATCTTGAAGACCGTCCGCCCCGGGACGCTGTCGCATTCGATCGTGCCGTGATGCTGTTGCACGAAGGTTTGCGCCAGCGTCAGGCCAAGCCCGGAGCCACCTTCGCGACCACTCACCATGGGGTGAAAGATGCGGTCCCGGATGTCTTCGGGCACGCCTGGGCCGTTGTCCTCAATATGCAATTCCAGTGCCAGACGGAAGCGTTGGCGGCCAAAGGTGGCCTGGCGCGCCACGCGGGTGCGCAGCACCAATTTGGCGTCGGCGGCCGCGATGCGGTCGGTCAGCACCTGCGTTGCGTTGTGGGCGATGTTGAGCACGGCCTGGATCAACTGTTCCCTGTCGCCACGGAATTCGGGGATGCTGGTGTCGTAGTCGCGCGCCACGTTCAGGCCGCGTGGGAATTCCGCGAGGATGAGCGAACGCACCCGTTCGCAGACTTCGTGGATGTTGACGTCGTCCACCACATGCGGGCGGCGGTGCGGGGCCAGCAGGCGGTCCACCAGGGACTGCAACCGGTCGGCCTCGTGGATGATGACCTGGGTGTATTCGGTCAGCGACTTGTCGATGTCCATCTGCAGCAGCTGCGCGGCACCACGAATGCCACCCAGCGGGTTTTTGATTTCATGGG
>JAYSYB010000295.1:0-5275 GCA_043716775.1 Rubrivivax sp. | reverse complement strand
GTCACCACCGCCCTGCCCTACGCCAACGCGGCCTTTCACATCGGCCACATGATGGAATACATCCAGGCCGACACCTGGGTGCGGCTGCAGCGCATGCTGGGGCATGAGGTGCACTTCGTCTGCGCCGACGACGCCCACGGCGCCGCGATCATGATCGCGGCCGAAAAAGCCGGCCAGACGCCGCAGGCATTCGTCGCCGACATCGCCGTCGGCCGCAAGCAGTACCTGGACGGCTTCCACATCGCCTTCGACCACTGGCACAGCACGGACGCGCCGGAAAATCACGCACTGGCGCGCGACATCTACCGCGCGCTGCGGAAGAACGAACTCATCGACGTGCGCGAAGTCGAGCAGTACTACGACCCGCAGAAGGGCATGTTCCTGCCCGACCGCTTCCTCAAGGGCGAATGCCCCAACTGTGGCGCCAAGGACCAGCACGGCGACAACTGCGAAGTCTGCGGCGCGGTCTATGCGGCCACTGACCTGAAGAACCCGGTGTCGGCACTCACCGGCACGACGCCCGTGCTCAAGACCAGCGAACATTTCTTTTTCAAGCTGTCCGACCCGCGCTGCGTGGAATTTTTGGAAGCGTGGACGCAAGACGGCCGCCTGCAGCCCGAGGTGGCCAACAAGGTGCGCGAATGGTTCAAGCGCGATGAGGACGGACGTGCGGTCTTGAGCGACTGGGACATCAGCCGTGACGCGCCCTACTTCGGTATTGAGATCCCTGACGCGCCGGGCAAGTATTTCTACGTCTGGCTCGACGCCCCGGTGGGGTACCTGGCGTCGCTGCAGGCGCACTTCGCCAAGAACTTCGACAAGACCAGCATCGACTTCGACAGCTACCTCGCCGACCCGGCTGTCGAGCAGGTGCACTTCATCGGCAAGGACATCGTCACCTTCCACACGCTGTTCTGGCCCGCGATGCTGAAGTTCAGCGGCCGCAAGGTGCCGGACCATATCTACGTGCACGGCTTTCTCACCGTCAACAACGGCGAGAAGATGAGCAAGAGCCGCGGCACCGGCATCAGCCCGCTGAAGTACCTGCAGCTGGGTCTGAATCCGGAGTGGCTGCGCTACTACATTGCGGCCAAGTTGAGCGGGCGCGTTGAGGACATCGAATTCAACGCCGACGACTTCATGGCCCGCGTCAACAGCGACCTGGTGGGCAAGTACATCAACATCGCCAGCCGCGCTGCGGGCTTCCTGAGCAAGCGTTTTGCCGGCACGCTGTCGGCCGACCTTGGCGTGGAAGGCCGCGTGCTGCTGGACGGCCTGCGCGGCCACGGCGACACCGTGCGCGCGCACCTGATTGAGCGTGACTTCGGCAAGGGCCTGCGCGAAGTGATGCTGCTGGCAGACCGCGTAAACGAATACGTCGACCGCCACAAGCCCTGGGAACTGGCCAAGCAGCCCGGCATGGGAGAGCCAAACAGCGCGCTGCATGACGTGTGCAGCGTCTGCATCGAAGCGTTCCGCGTGTTGACGATCTACCTCAAGCCCGTGCTGCCGGCACTGGCGGCGCAGGTGGAAGCCTTCCTGCAGATCAAGCCGCTGATGTGGGCCGACGCGGCGCGGGCGCTGGGCCATCACACGATTGGCGACTACAAGCACCTGATGCAGCGTGTGGACCCGGTGAAGCTGGAGTTGCTGTTTGAAGCACCAGCGCCCGCCGTCGCTGCACCACCCGGCGGTGAAACCGTGGCCCCAGAAATAGGCATCGCCGATTTCGCCAAGATCGACCTGCGCATCGCCCGCATCCTGGCCGCTGCAGCAGTCGAAGGCAGCACCAAGCTGCTGCGCCTGACTCTGGACGCCGGCGAAGGACGCGAACGCACCGTCTTCAGCGGCATCGCCGCCAACTACAAACCCGAACAGCTGGTGGGCAAGCTCACCGTGCTGGTGGCCAACTTGGCGCCGCGCAAGATGAAGTTCGGCATCAGCGAAGGCATGGTGCTCGCGGCCAGCCATGCCGATGAAAAGTCGCAGCCCGGTGTGTACGTGCTGGAACCCTTTGAAGGCGCGGTGCCGGGTTTGCGCGTGCGCTGAAGGTGCGCAAGGCAGCCGCCTGCCAAGGTGCTGTCGGCAGTCCAGGGAGCTGGTCCGCTGAAATCGGTTTGTTGTTTGCCCGGATGCGCCAGGTCTCGGGCGGATACCGCGGCTGCTGGTGGGCACCTTCCTGCTCACGGCGTCTTCGATCAGACCGTGGCGGTGCAGGTGAGTCTGGTGCTGAGTTGTGAGTTTTTCATCGGGCGCATGGGCACGCTGGTCAGCGTGACGCCGGCGCGGCTGGCACGCGGCGCCACGTTGCCGCCGGGCGTGCAGGCTGTTGATCTGCGTGGCTTGTGCTTCGGCGCCCTGGGTAACGTGAAATCGCTGAAGGCTCTATCTCCAAGCCAGCTTCAGCTTGAGCAGCCGCGCCAGTGTCGCCACCGCCGTGTCCAACCCAGCTTGTCGCTGCGCGGCCAGGTAGCCCACCGCAAACCAGGCCTGCGGTTCTTGCAGCGCGAGCTGGCGGTACAGCGTGTCGGCCACCTGCAGATCGTTCAATTCACCCAGCGCGGCCAGTGCACGTCGCAGCGCGCGCAAGAAGGATTTTCCGGCCTGGCGCTTGAGCATCGGCTGCACGGCTTCCAGCGCATAGCGCAGGCGCTTGATGCGCTTGCGCAGCCGGTGCTGGTCTTCCACGCTGGCCTGCGCAAAGTTTGGCGCGGCGCGGCGCACGCGCCGCCACAAGGGTTGGATGGCGGCTTGCGGTTGCAGCCTGCAGGCTGTGTCCGTGGGGGGCGCCGGCGGCGTCGCGCACAGGGCCAACGTCTGCAGCAGCAGGCTGTTGAAGTTGGCGCCGCGCACCGCGTCAGCCACCAAGCCCTCCGCACTCGCTCTGTGCATCCGCGTCGCAGGCGGCAGCACAGGCGCGCCAGCGGCCGCCAGCGCGGGCAGCAGCGTGGTGGCGATGACGTCGCGGTCGCGCGCCGCGCCCAGCAGGCCGAAGGGTTCGCGCCAAGCTGCCTCCAGCGCCAACGCAACGGCCGGATCTGGCGCCCAGGCCGCAAACACCCGCAACGCAGTGCGCAGGCGGCGCAGCGCCACGCGCAACTGGTGCAGGTGTTCGGGCGCGGCCGTGCCCGACGCCATTTCTGCGGCATTGGGCAGGGCTTGCGACAGCGCGCTGATCAGCATCTGCGACAGCGCCTGCGCCGGCGTGCTGCCGGCCGGCAACGACGCGGGCAGCGACTTCACGGCCGGCACGGCGGCAATGCCCAGCGCCAGGCGATAGCCGCGTTCAGACTTGGTGCGCACGTCCCACCACAGGCCGAAGCGCCGGACCCAACGCTGCGCCAGGTCCACGAGTGCGCTGCTGGGGCCGCGAATCAACTCGAATTCGATCTCATCGACGACCGCGCGCTGCTCGCCCGCGATGAGGTGGCCACGGTCGTAGGCAATTTCGATCAACGCGCCCTGGTGGCGCACGCGGCGGTGCAGGCGCCGGACGTCGGTGCGGTAGACGGGCTGCAGCGCCGCACTGTCAGCGTCACCGTCACCAAGCTTTTGCGTCAGTGACTGCAACAGCGCCAGCAACTTGTCGCCAGCCGGTGTGCCGGCATGGCGCATGGCGTCCAGCACCGGCACACCGGCCTGCGGCGGCAGCGGCACTTCGTGTTCCAGCCGCTGCATCAGGCCGTCACCCCGGCCCTTCAGCGTCTGCACCCAGACCCTGCCTTCCTTGCGCAGGCGCAAGGCCAGCCCGGCAGCTGCCAAGTCGCGTGCGGGCGTGTCGGCATACACCGCCTGCAGTCGGGTCGTCACGGCGCTGACAGTGGCCACCGCCTTGTGCAGGGCCCGCCGGCTGGCAGCTGGAATCTGGAACTTGAGTTCGGTCTCGATCATTCGCGCGCTGCCGACCTGCCGCCGCTCAGCACGAGCCGGCCGCTGCTTCGCGCGGGTCATTGGCCGGCGCCGTGGACACGACCTTGCCGCTGCTGTCATGGGCCTCGGTGGCCACGCGCTCTTCCAGCTTGTCCACAAGCTGGGGGTCGCAGGCCGCCACGGTCAAGGCGAGGGTGGCCAACAGCAGGGCGCGATGGATTGGGTGCATGGGTTCCCCCGCTAAACTCAGGCCCTGGATTCTGCCCCTGACATCACTCTGCTTGCGCCATGCCTTTGTTCTGGAAGCCCTACACCTCCGACGTCACGAACTTCATCGAAACGATGAAGGCGAACAAGCCGACGCTTGAAGCTGAACAGCGCGCCGGCCGCGCCCTGCTGTGGGACCGCACGCTGGACCGCAGCACCCAGGCCGAGTGGCAGGACGCTGCAGTGCCGCAGCAGGCCTATGTCTACCAGACCAAGCAGCGGCCCTGAGTTTGCCAAGCGTGACGGCACTGGACGCTGAACAGTTGGCGCCTGAAGCGGCCGAACCCAGGCCCGACGTGGTGGACCAGATTGCGGTGGCGCGCCTCTACGGCGAACCGCTTTTCCGCATGCCGCAGGACCTGTACATCCCGCCGGATGCGCTGGAGATCTTCTTGGAGGCCTTTGAAGGCCCACTGGACTTGCTGCTTTACCTGATTCGCAAGCAAAACTTCAACATCCTTGACATCCCGATGGCCGCCGTCACGCGCCAATACCTGGTGTACGTAGACGAGATCCGCGCCACCAACTTGGAGCTGGCAGCCGAGTATTTGCTGATGGCCGCCATGCTGATCGAGATCAAGTCACGCATGCTGCTGCCGCCCAAAAAAGTAGCGGAGGGCATTGAGGCCGAAGACCCGCGTGCCGAGCTGGTGCGCCGCCTGCTCGAATACGAGCAGATCAAGCTGGCCGCCCATAAGCTCAACGGGGTTCCGCAATTTGGCCACGACTTTTTGCGTGTCCAAATTCATGTGGAGCAATCTTTGCAGCCGCGCTTTCCAGATGTGGCGGTGGCTCATTTGCAGGATGCCTGGCGCGACATCGTCAAGCGTGCCAGGCTGGTGCAGCACCACTTCATCAGCCGTGAAGAGCTGTCGGTGCGCGAGCACATGAGTATTGTTTTACGCAAGCTGCGGGGCTGCAAGTTTCTGGAGTTTGAAGACCTGTTCGACACCCCGCGCGGCATGCCCGTGCTGGTGGTGACGTTCATTGCCATGCTTGAATTGTCCAAAGAAGGCCTGCTGGAAGTCACGCAGGCCGAAGCCTTTGCACCGATTTATGTGCGGCTGGCTTACACGCCAATCTGACTCCAGCTGAAATACTTCCCAATCCGCCCGGCCGATGGCATACGGATACCGTA
>JAYSYB010000294.1:0-1649 GCA_043716775.1 Rubrivivax sp. | reverse complement strand
ACCCCAATGACATGAAGCCACTTCGGGTAGGCCTGGTTGCCGGGTCGCTGAACGTCGAGCATGTGCGCGGTATGGGCAAGTACTTGCTGGACATGAGTGCGTGCACCCGAGCACAGGATGCGCTGTCCTGGGTGCTGTTCGGTAATGACGCCAGCCGGCCCATGCACATGCCCGCAGGCGTAACTGCGAAGGCCGATGTCTTCGAGGTCAAGGGGGATCGCTTCCACTTGTGGGAACAAGCCGGCGTGCCGCTGCGTGGCCGGCGGCACGGCGTCGACCTGCTGCACTACGCTGAAAACACGATGGCCTGGTGGCAACCGGTGCCCAGTGTCGTCACGGTGCACGACACGGTCGCGTGGGAAAGCGGCCAACCCTCGTTTTACTGGGATCGATTGCTGCCGGCCGCCATGCACCGCTGCGCGCATGTCATCACCATCAGCGAGAACTCCAGGCTCGACATCCTCAAGCACTGGCCTGCCCTGGCCAGCAAGCTGACGGTGATTCCGCACGGCATAGACGATGCCTACTTTGCCGATGACCAGCCTACAGGAGCTGTAGCACTGGAACAGGCGCTGCGCGGCCGGCCCTACCTCGTCTACCTGGGAGGCCCGATGGCGCGCAAGCGGTTCGACTGGGCTTTGGAGGTGCTGGCCCACACCCCCCTGCCCGGGCTGCAGTTGGTGGCCTGCGGTTTCGCTGAGCGCTCGCGCGCCGAGGCCGAACGACAGCTGCCCGAGCCGCTGCGCGGCCGCGTGCACTTTGCCCCGTTCATCAGCGACGACGAACTTCGCGCCCTGTACCGCGGCGCCCGCGCCGTGCTCTACCCCACCCTGTACGAAGGCTTCGGCTTCCCTGCCGTTGAGGCGCAGGTCAGTGGTGTGCCGGCGCTTTTCAGCGCGTTGGGCAGCCTGGGCGAATTGGTCGGCCCCCTGGCCTGGGTGCTGCCGCCGCGCGACCGCCAAGCCTGGGTGGCCAGCGTGCAGGAGGCGGTCGCCCTGCCCGACGCAGCGCGGGCCGACCTGGCGCAACAAGCCAGGCGCTGGGCACGCCGCTTTCAGTGGGGCGAAAGCTACCGCAAACATCTCGCTGTCTACGAGCAAGTCTCGGCGCGCGGCTGATGCCTTGGCCTCGCCAGCGCCTCGGCGGGCGGGCGCCCACCCAGCCTGCGCCTAGACACCACGACCGAATAAAACCCCTGGATCACCGCCCCTTATGAGCCTCCCCGCCAGCGACCTTCCCAACAGCCTGTCCGAGGCCAGACACAGCACCGGCGACAGCTTGGCTCGCCACGATGTCGATCTCGAATTCGCTGTCGGCCAGCCCCGCTTCGACGACGCGGCGCACCAGGCGGTCGCGACGCAGCAGGGCGTGCTGGCGGCTTGGCGCCAACGGGTCGCGCAACGCGGCGCCCGCGCGGCCGAGGGCGTGGAAGGCAGCTATGCGGTGGCCGTGCGCAGCCCCACAGGCGCCTGGCTGCTGGCCGTAGACCGCTTCGCCACCCACAGCCTCTGCTACGCATTGCCCGACGGCGCCCTGCACCATGCGCGCCGCGCTGACGACCTGGCAAGGCACCTGCAAGGCGGCACGGCAGATCTCGCGTCGAGCATCGACCCGCAAGCGCTGTTCGATTACCTGTTCCACCACATGAT
>JAYSYB010000293.1:0-1650 GCA_043716775.1 Rubrivivax sp. | reverse complement strand
TCGAATCCGTTGACCGAACCCAGGCTGAAGGTGGGCGGCAAAAAACCCGACTTGCGCTTGTCGCTGAGCGGAAAGCTGAACGTCGGAAAAGCCAGGATCGGCACCTCTTTGAAGCGCAGCACGGCGCCGCTGGCCACACCCATGTCGGTGTCCAGGTCAAACTGGAGCGCGTCCGCCGTCAGCACCCAGGCTGGCTTCCAGCTGGCTTCATCGTTGCGCTGGCAGGTGGTGTAAGTCGCGTTCCGGACCGAGAAATGTTTGTCGTCGATGAAGTCGGCGCGGCTGGCGGTGCCGTTACCGCCCGTGGTCAAAAAGCGGTACGAGGGAGATGTGAAAAATCCCTCGAAACGGTCCAGTTGCAGCTCCAGCGCGGGCCCTTCAAAACGATTGCCGGCCCGGTTGATGCGCACGTTGCCGCTGCTTTTGAGCAAGTCGTCAGGCTGGTAATACTCGATACGGTCGGCTTTCATCGACGTGACGCCGCGCCGCACTTCAGCATTGCCCTCAATGACGGTTTCCAGATCAGGGCGGCCTGTCAGGCGGTCGCCGAAAAGAAAGGTGGCCTCATTGCCAGCCGTTGCCGCATCGGTCTTTTCTGACAGTTGCGCCGTGCTTTTCAGCCGTGGGGTGGCCACCACGGCAGCCGCCTCATTGCCCTGCGCCAGTGCGGCGCCCCACGCACCCCAACCCAGTGTGGCCAGGCACGCCAGCCGGGCAGCGGCCATCGCGACGGGGGTGGCGCGAAAGGAACGAAGAAAACGAATGGGGAAGGGAGATGCGGCGCGCATCGAATGTGTGAGATAAACCCGGTTGTAAAAATCAACGCTGATTATCCATGACCGCCCCCCCTTCGCTGCCGCTTTCCCGCACCGCTGCCACCGCCCCGAGTACTGCTTCGCTTTCAGTGCCTTGCCCAGACGGGCTGCAGACGACTGCTGTCGACTGGCCCGATGCGGCGCGCGGCGAGGTCTTTGCCGCGTGGCTGGCGGGGGTCTGCAGCAGCCACGGCCTGCGCGCAGAAACCCTTCGCCATGCGTCGGCTGATGCCAGCTTTCGCCGCTATTTTCGCGTCAACACAGCGGCTGGCGGCAGCTGCATCATCATGGACGCGCCGCCCGCTGTCGAGGACTGCGCACCGTTTGCCCGCATCGCCGCGCTGATGCAGGACGCCGGCCTCAACGCGCCGCGTGTGCTGGACTGGAACCGCGCCGACGGCTTCATGCTGCTGACCGACCTGGGCGCGCGCACCATGATGGAGGCAATTGAACCGCCTGCCGCTGTTGGCGCCATTGCCATGCCTACTGCGGCGGTGGACGCGCTTTACATGGGCGCGGTCAATATGCTGATTCAGTGGCAGCTGGCGTCCAGGCCAGGCGTGCTGCCCGACTACGACGACGCCCTGCTGACACGGGAGCTGGCCCTGTTTCCCGACTGGTATGTGGGCCAGCACCGGGGCCTGGCGCTGGACGGCGGCTTGGCCGACAAGCTGGACGCGCTGTTCACGCAAATCAAGGCCAACAACCTGACCGCACTGGATGCTGCCCGCGTGTATGTTCACCGGGACTTCATGCCCCGCAACCTGATGGTCGACCCCCAGGGCGGCCCGATGGGTATTCTGGATTTTCAGGATGCGGTGTACGGCCCCATCAC
>JAYSYB010000292.1:0-5290 GCA_043716775.1 Rubrivivax sp. | reverse complement strand
GCGCCGACGCTGGCCGAGAAGATGGAGATCCCGGAAGACAAGATCCGCAAGATCATGAAGATCGCCAAGGAGCCGATCAGCATGGAAACGCCGATCGGTGACGACGACGACAGCCACCTGGGTGACTTCATCGAGGACACCAACAACGTGGCACCGGTCGACGCGGCGATGCAGGCCGGCCTGCGTGATGTGGTGAAAGACATCCTCGACAGCCTGACCCCGCGCGAAGCGAAAGTGCTGCGCATGCGCTTCGGCATCGAGATGTCCACCGACCACACACTCGAAGAAGTGGGCAAGCAGTTCGACGTCACGCGCGAACGCATCCGTCAGATCGAAGCCAAAGCGATCCGCAAGCTCAAGCACCCAAGCCGGTCGGACAAGCTGCGTACCTACCTCGACAATCTTTGAGTCTTCGGGTTATCACCAGGGCAACGCTACACTTTCGCCCAGCATGACCCGCATCTCCGACCGCACCGTTCTGTTTGCCGACTTGCGCGGCAGCACGGCGCTGTTCGAGACGCTCGGCAACGCCGAAGCAACCTCGGTCGTCACGCACTGTGTCAACGCACTCGGCGGCCCCGTCACCAGCTACGAAGGTCACGTCGTCAAGACATTGGGCGACGGCCTGATGGCGGTCTTTGACGACCCCATGCAGGCAACGCAGGCGGCGATGCTGATGCACGACCTGCTGGAAGGCATGGTCTCGCGCGGCAGTGAGCGGGGCGCTTCTTCGGGCCTGCGGGCATTGCGCCTGCAGGTGGGGCTGGCGCGCGGTGAAGTGGTCGAGATGGCGGGCGACTGTTTCGGTGACGCCGTCAACGTGGCAGCGCGCTTGCTGGACCACGCTGGCGACAACGAGACGCTGCTGACCATGGAGGTGCTGCAAGGCCTGCCACTGGAAATGCGGTCGCGCTTCCGCAGCCTGGACAGGCTGGTGCTGCGCGGCCGCGCAGAACCCGTGCAGGTGCACGTGCTGGGTGGTCGGCGCGGTGCCTCGTCCGACATGGCAGCCACCCAGTTTGGTGATGTGGCGGCGGTGTCTGAACCCGATGGCCTGCGCCTGATGTGGGCCGGCCTGCACCGCGTCTTTGCGAGCCAGCAGACACCCGTGGTGCTGGGCCGCAGCCCGCAAGCCACCTTCTGTGTCGATGACGGGCGGGTCTCGCGCTCACACGCCCGCGTGGACTGGCACAGCGGCAGCTTCCAGATCACCGACCTCAGCTACAACGGCACTTATGTGCGCTTCAACGACGGCGAAATCGTCAGCCTGCGGCGCGGCAGTTGCACCTTGCACGGCAGCGGCGCCATCGGCCTGGGCGGCACGCCGACAGACCCGGGCTCGGCTTGCGTCAGTTTCGACGTGCTGCGCTTTGCCGACACGCAGCCCCAAGTGCCGCTGGAGTTGCGCTGACGATGAAGGTGCTGTACATCGACGACGACCGCATCAACACGCTGCTGTTCGTCGAGACCTGCCGCTTCGCGCGCGGTGTGGATGTCGAAACCGCAGGCACCGGTGCCGAAGCGCTGGAAGTCGCGCTGCGCTGGCAGCCCGACCTGCTGGTGATTGACCTTCACTTGCCCGACACCATCGGCTATGACCTGCTGCCCGCCCTGCGCCAGGCGCTGTCATCACCCGCCCTGCCCGCCTTCCTGTGCACGGCTGACGAAGCGCCGTTGGTGGAACAGCCCGCTCGCGAAGCCGGTTTCGCGGGCTGCTGGACCAAACCTGTTGAACTGCAACAGGTGCTGGACGAGCTCAACCGCCGCAGTGGCGAGGCTGCTGCGCGATGAGCTATCAGCCAGAACCCGCCTACCGCCACGGCCAGCCACCGCGCACCGCCGTGCTCTTGGTCAACCTGGGCACGCCCGACGAGCCCACCGCCCCGGCACTGCGCCGCTACCTGCGCGAATTCCTCAGCGACCCGCGCGTGGTGGAGATTCCGCGCGCCGTCTGGTGGCCCATCCTGCACGGCATCATCCTGCGCACCCGGCCTGCACGTTCGGCCGCCAAGTACGCCAGCGTCTGGATGCCCGAAGGCTCACCGCTGGCGGTGTGGACGCAGCGCCAGTCTGCTGCGCTGGGCACGTCGCTGGCGGCAGCTGGCCACCACGTGGTCGTGCGCGCCGCCATGCGCTACGGCAATCCTTCGCTGCCAGACACGCTGGACGCGCTGCGGGCCGATGGGGTGACGCGCGTGCTGGTGCTGCCGCTGTACCCGCAGTACGCCGCGGCCACCACGGCCAGCGTGGCCGACAAGGTGCTGCAGTGGGCCACGAAGGCGCGGCGCATGCCCGAGCTGCGCTTCATCAATGAATACCACGACGACCCGGCCTACATCGACGCCCTGGCGCAGCAGTTGCGCACGCACTGGGCCGCCCATGGCCGCGGTGACAAGCTGGTGCTCAGCTTCCACGGCATCCCCGAGCGCAGTCTGCATCTGGGTGACCCGTACCACTGCCACTGCCACAAGACAGCACGGCTGCTCGGTGCCGCGCTCGGCTTGTCGAAGGACGACATGGTGGTCACCTTCCAAAGCCGCTTTGGCAAGGCGAAGTGGCTCGAGCCCTACACCGAACCGACGCTTGAAAAGATGGCCGCTGCAGGCGTGAAGCGCGTGGACGTGATGTGCCCGGGCTTTGTCGCCGACTGCCTGGAAACGCTGGAAGAAATTGCGCAGGAGGCGCGCGCCGCCTTCATCGCAGCAGGTGGCCAGGCCTTCAGCTACGTGCCCTGCCTGAACGACGCGCCGGTGTGGATCAGCGCGCTGACCGCACTGGCAGAGCGCCACCTTTTGGGGTGGGACACTCGGGCACCGACCGATGCCCCGGCACTGGCCGCCCAGCGCGCGTTGGCGGTGACGATGGGCGCACCGGACTGATTCCGGCGCGTGGCACTCAGGCTGGTGACGCGGGCCGCTTCAGCAGTTTCATCAGCTGCGGCAGCAGCAGCACCGCCACGATGATGGCCAGCAACACCGTCGACATCGGCCGCTCGATGAAGACACCCCAGTGCCCTTCGCCGATCGACAGCGCGTTGCGCATCTGCGCTTCGGCCAGCGGCCCTAGGATCATGCCGACGATGATCGGTGCGGTGGGGAAATCAAAGCGCCGCATCACGACGCCGACGAGGCCGATGCCCAGCATCAGGAAGAGGTCGAAGGCGCTCTGCCGCATGCCATAGACGCCGATGGTGGCAAAGATCAGGATGCCGGCGTACAGCGGCGGCCGAGGGATCTTCAAGAGCTTGACCCACAGCCCCACCAGCGGCAGGTTCAGCACCAGCAGCATGACGTTGCCGATGTACAGCGATGCAATCAGCGCCCACACCAGCGAGCTGCTGGTCTGAAACAGTTGCGGGCCGGCGTTGATGCCGTAGTTCTGCAGCGCGCTCAGCAGAATAGCGGCCGTGACCGAGGTCGGAATGCCCAGCGTCAGCAGCGGCACCAGCGTCGCCGTCACGGCCGCATTGTTGGCCGCTTCCGGCCCCGCCACGCCTTCAATGGCGCCGGTGGTGCCGAACTCTTCTTTGTGCCTTGACAACCTGCGTTCAACGCCATAACTCAGGAATGTAGGGATCTCGGAGCCACCCGCCGGAATGGTGCCAAACGGGAAGCCGATGGCCGTGCCACGCAGCCAAGCCGGCCACGAGCGCTTCCACTCGTCGCGCGTCATGTGCACGCTGCCCATGCGGTTGAGCTGCTGGACGCTGCGGCCTTCATACAGCGCGGTGTACAGGCATTCGCCGACGGCAAACAAGCCCACCGCCACCAACACGACCTCAATGCCGTCCATGAATTCGGGCACGCCCGCCGTATAGCGCACCTGCGCCGTGATCTGGTCCAGCCCGACCAGGCCGATCGCCAGGCCGATGAACAGTGCCGTCATGCCGCGCAGCGTGCTCTTGCCCAGCACCGCACTCACGGTGGTGAAGGCCAGGATCATCAACATGAAGTACTCGGGCGGCCCCAGTTTCACGGCGTAGTTGGCCACCAGCGGCGCGAACAGCGTGACCAGCACGGTGGCGATGGTGCCGGCCACGAAAGAGCCAATGGCCGATGTGGCCAGCGCCGCGCCGGCGCGGCCGCTCTTCGCCATCTTGAAGCCCTCGAGCGCCGTCACCATGGTGCCGGTTTCACCTGGCGTGTTGAGCAGGATCGACGTCGTGCTGCCGCCGTACATGGCGCCGTAGTAAATGCCGGCGAAGAAGATCATGCTGGCCGTGGGCTCGACCTGCGACGTGATGGGCAACAGCATCGCCACCGTCACCGCTGGCCCGATGCCAGGCAGCACGCCGATGGCGGTGCCGAGCGCACAGCCGACAAAAGCCCACAGCAGGTTGATTGGCGTGCCAGCGGTGATGAAGCCGCCGATGAGCTGGTCCCAGATGTCCATGGTGCGCTCTCAGATCCAGCCGCTGGCCGTCAGGCCCGGCAGGTTGATGGCCAGCAGCTTGGTGAAGAGCCAGAACGCCGGCGCGGCAATCAGGAAGCCGGTGACGAAGTCGATCACCAGGCCGCGCGCGCCGCCATGCGGCTTGCCTTCGGACCTGCGCAGGCCCCGCACCGCCAGCATGAAGCACAGCGTGCAGCTCAGGATGAAGCCGATGGTGGTGATGAGCGCGGCATTGGCCACCACACCGGTTGCCACCCAGGCCAGTGCCGGCCAGTCGCCTTGTGCCGCGCCAGACGGTTCTTCCATCTCGCGCCAGCCACCGCTGCGCGCGTGGGCGACGAGCCAGACGCCGCAAACGATCAACACCACCGACACAAGCCAGGGCAAGAAGTTGGGCCCGACACCGGCATAACCCGCAGCAGACGGGATGCTCCAGGCCCCCACGGCCATCAGTGCGCCCAGCACCAGAGCGCCGGCGCCTATGAAAGTCTGATGCCGCTCGGCGACGGCGGTTTTGTCGGCCATGACGTGCTCCTGCTGCTCGGGTCCGCGCAGAGGCGCATGCCGCCACCCGGACCCCGTCTGCTCAGCGTGTTCGAGGTGAGCACGCCACCTTGCTTCAGATCATGCCGGCCTTGACCATGGTGGCGCGCAGGCTGGCAAATTCGCGATCGACGAATTCGGCAAACTCCTTGCCGGTCTGCAGCGCCGGGGTCCAGCTGTTTTTCTCCAGCGACTCGGCCCAGGACTTGGTCTTTGTCGCCTTGACGATCATGTCGATCAGCACCTTGCTTTGCTCGGGCGTGATACCAGGATCCAGTCCGACGGCCGGCTCATCGACGCCATCCAAGATGCGCTCGGTCGTGGCCAAATGAACAGGGCCCAGCGCCGTGCGGCA
>JAYSYB010000291.1:0-1655 GCA_043716775.1 Rubrivivax sp. | reverse complement strand
GCCACACCTGTTTTGAACGAATTGCCGGACTGCAGGCGCTGGGCTGCCAGTCGCGCCGCGCGCAGCACCGCGAGCGGCGTGTCAAAAATGCTGTTGAGCTGTGTTTCCAGCGGTCGGCCATCGGCCACAAGAATCACGCGGGCCAAAGCGGTCAGCGCTGCTTTTTCGTCCCACGTCACTTCGTGGTCGCGCAGCAAATAAAAGCCGATGGTGGAAGACGAGTCGTTGTTCGGAAAACTGTTGGCCGCCTGCTGCAACGTGCGGTCGCGCAGGGCCAGAATGTCGCGCTGCAGCGGCATCAGATAGGCATTGAGCTCGCTGTTCAAAATCACCAGGTCCATCGGCAATCCGCAAAAGTGCCACCAGGGCTGCGCGCGCAGCAGCGACTGCACCACGTTCAAACCGCTGCTGGCGTGAATACGCACCAGCACGATCGGCCGGTCCCCGGACAAGCCAAAGCGCCACAGCTGGCGCTGGTTGACCAGCGGCTGGCTTCGGGTCGCGTCCACGGATTCCTGACCGGGTCGCTGCGGCGGCAGCGTGCAGACGTACATCAGCGCTGTGGTCAGGTCCTGCAGGGCCGCGTTTTCGTCCGGGGCCACGCCCAGGTCACGCAGCCGGATCTGTGCCAGCGTGGCGGCCATGACAGCGGCACGCCTGACATGCATGCGCTGCAGATATTTGTCGATACGGCCGGTGAGTTCGCCGGTGTTGACGCCTGCAGCCGTCGCAAACGTCAGGCGTGCCTTGCCGCCGGCCGCAATACGGATGCGAAGCCGCAGGCCACAGGCCGGATCGAGCTGGTTGTCAGCTTCAATCGGCATTGATTCGGACTGGCCCGCCGACACGATGGCGCGCACCACTTTTTTGTGCGCCGCATTGGCCGGGTGTGACGGCTGGCGGTTGCGGCCGATGAACGAGCGGCGGTCGGCGATGTAGTCCACCGAGCGCAGGTTGGCATTGGATTCCGCCAGAAAATGTGCGATTGCCATGGCTGGGTCACCCTGCAGCCGGGGCTTGCGCGTCAGCAACAGCGCGCGCCATTCCGGGCGCCATTCGGTCTGCAAAAACAGGTTGGAAAAAGCCGGATGGGCCTCGTCCGCGCGGGCATCTGCCAGCACCGGCTCGAAGTACGACAACAAATCAAGCGTGAGCTCCCGGTCACTGTGGTTTTGAATTCGCACAATGCGCAATTCGGTGTCGTCTTCCGGGCTGACCAGCACGGTGGTCTTGACATGCAGCTCGTCCGACGACGCTTCAAACTCCACCCGGTCGGCCAGAAAAGTGGTTTTGTAATGCCAGTCAGGGTGCGGCGCCGGGTGCTGGGTGACCGACCACATCGGACCGCTGCCTGATTCGCGCAGGTAAACAAAAGTGCCATAGTCGTCCCGCAGTGCGTCATCGCGCCAGCGTGAGATGGTTTGCGGTGTCGCGCGGCCGTCCACACTCCAGCGGCTGACGCCCGCGCCATTGGCCCGCAGCGCCACGCTGTAACGGCCGTTGGACAGCAGCTGCGTGGGCTGCCAGTGGCCGCTGGCTGGCATGACGGTGCGGGACTGGTAGGCACGTTCGCGCAGTTCGGCGGCAGATTCGGGCAGGTCTCGCGGGTCTGCGGCACGAATGATCTGGCGCGGTGTGCTTTCGTGCAGCAACGC
>JAYSYB010000030.1:0-2517 GCA_043716775.1 Rubrivivax sp. | reverse complement strand
GAACTGGTCAGCCTGCAGCAGCTGGGGCGGGTGGCCGCGCGCGGCCGCGACTACCGGGTGGGCGACCTGGTGGTGCTGTGGCCCTTCGGCGCCAGCGCCAGCATCTGCGCCATCGTGGTATTCGGCCTTTACGTGGCCTTGCCAGAAACGGCCGCCCGCTTCGCCCACCCGCACATCTTGTGGCTGGTAGCGGTGGGTCTGATCTACTGGTTCGGCCGCCTGTGGATCAAGACAGCGCGCGGCGAGATGCACGACGACCCCATCGTCTTCGCCCTGCGCGACCGCGGCAGCCGGGTCACGGTGCTGGCGATGGTGCTGGTGACGGGGCTGGCGTACTCGGTGCGCTGACCGGCGTTCCGACGAGCGCGCTGCCGGGTACCCGGAACACCACCAGTTCATGGCCGTACCACAGCCGGTTCGTGCCGCGCTGTTCAACGACGGTGCAGCCGGCGGCCTGCGCCCAGGCGATGGCCTTTTCCAGTGGCAGGTAGTGGATCCACTGCCGCGCGATCAGCAGGTCGTGCAGGCGGTTGGCCAGCGCCCGCCAGCGCGGCCGCAGCACCATGTCCTTGTAGATGAACAGGCCGCCGGGTTCGACGCTGCGCAGCGCTTGTTCGAGCACCCCACGCTGGTGTTGCGGCGGGATGTGGTGCATCACGTCGAGCAGCGCCACCACGTCATAGCCTGCGTCGGGCAAGGGCAGGGCGGCGCTGCGGGCCTCGAAGCGCACACCGTGGCCGGCGGGCAGGCGCACCGTCATTTCATCGGCCACCGCGATGGCCATGGCGCTGGTGTCGATGCCATGCCCGCGCGTGATGCGGCCGGTGCGCGCCAGCAGGCCCAGAAACAGGCCGCCGCCGCAGCCGATGTCGAGCACGCGGCTGCCGGGCGGCACGGTCTGCAGCAGCAACTCGAAAGGCGAGATGTAGGGCCGGTAGTGCTGCATCGCCCGCATCACCGGCGAACCGGTGGTGTACAGCTCGCGCGCCAGCTGGGCCAAGTCGGCAGGGGTCAGGTCGGCAGTCATGTCAGGCTCTGGGCAGGGGCTTGCTGGCGAAGGAACTGGATCATGTCGACATAGACGCCGCCGTTGTTGATGGCCGTCAAGACCACCAGCAGCGTGGCGAACAGCCGCACGCGCAGGGCGTCGAAACGGCGCAGAGCACAGCCGTAACCCATCGCCAGCACCGCGAACAACGCGAAGCTGGTGTGCGCGCCATACAGGTAGATGCTGCCGCGGTACTGCCAGTAGGCGTGCAGCACGATATTCATCAGCAGCCACAGCCCGGCCACGCACAGCAAACGGCGCGGTACCGCGTCGCGCCAGGCCAGGCGCACGCTGACAGCCATGGCCGCAGCCCACAGCGCCAGCGCCGCCCAACCCACCGGCGTGAACTGGAAGGCACGGAAGTCGAGCATCGGGTGCAGGTCGGGGGCGGGCAGGTTGATGACCGTCAGCACCGGCGCCACGAAGCTGTACAGCACGAAGGTCGCCACCACCATCAGCAGCGAGGCCGGCTCGCCGCGGTTGATGTTCACCGTCCACCAGACTTTCTGCGGTGCGCCACCCATCGTGGCCAGCAGCTCGGGTGCCAACAGCGCGGCGCTGGCCAGCAGCACGGCGCCCAGCGCGGCGCCGGCGATCAACCAGGTGCGCGCTTCCAGCGCCAGCCAGCGCCGCCAGCCCACGCGCTGCCAGGCCAGCACGGCCGACGACAGCAGGTTGAGCGCGCCGTTCGTCAGCGTGAAGCCGAGGTTAAAAAACAGCGACGCGCGGCTGGGGGCGCCAGGCTGCAATGGGTCGGCCTTGCCGTGCGCCAACAACACCCAGTGCAGCGCGATGCCCATCAGCGCGAAGCCGTAGGTTTCGGGTATCACACCCAGCAGCAGCGGGTGCACCGACAAGGCACAGCCCAGCGCCAGCAGAACGCGGTCGAATTCAGCAGCGCAGAACGCAGCGGCTAGGCCGTAAGCCAGTGCGGCGACCGCGCCAGCGCACAGCGCGGTCAGCGCCATCAAGGCCAGTTCTGACGTGCCGGTCAGCGGCAGCAGCGCCAGACAGGCTGGACGCGTGGCCAGGCTCAGCGCGTGGCGGGCCACGAAGGACAGGTCCATGTCGCGTGCCACGTCGGCACCGGCCGTGCACCAGCCGCCGACGAAGCGCGACGAGTCGAAGTCAAAGACCCAGTTGAAGGACTGCATCAGCACCGTGTGGGTCAGCGCCGTGCCGTGGAAGAAGTGGGCCGCTGCCACGGCCAGTGCAACGGCCAGCGCCATCCACCGGCGCGCCGGCGGCATGGCGTCCAGGGGTTTGGGGGGCAGCAGGGTGGTCGTCATGGCGGCGGTTGCTGGCTGTGGGGCCGCAGCGGGTTGCGGGCGAACAAACGGATGTGCAGAAACTCAAAACCCCGCCGCCACGCTTGCTTGCGCCGTTCGGTGAATTCGGCCACGACGAACACCGCCAGCAGCGTGCCGACAAAGACCAGCCCGCGGGTGCGGGGGTCGGTGGCCGGCCAC
>JAYSYB010000290.1:0-15982 GCA_043716775.1 Rubrivivax sp. | reverse complement strand
GGGCGGTCTTCGCGGTCACGACGCGGGGGGCGATCGTCACGGTCGCGGCGCGGCGGACGGTCGTTGCGGTCGCCACGCGGTTCGTAGCGCTCTTCGGCCATTCCTTCCGGCCGCTCGAGTAGCGCCTTCATGCTGAGCTTGATGCGGCCCTTCTCATCCGTCTCAAGCACCTTGACCTGCACGATCTGGCCTTCCTTCAGGAAGTCTTCGACACGTTCCACACGCTGATGCGCAATTTGGCTGATGTGCAGCAGGCCGTCCTTGCCGGGCAGGATGTTGACGAGCGCACCAAAGTCGAGAATCTTGGTGACGGCGCCTTCGTAGACCTTGCCGATCTCGGCCTCGGCCGTGATCTCGGCAATGCGCTTCTTGGCGAACTCGGCCTTGTCGGCGTCGGTTGACGCAATCGTGATCGTGCCGTCTTCGCCAATGTCGATGGTGCAGCCAGTCTCTTCCGTCAGCGCGCGGATAGTCGCGCCGCCCTTGCCGATGATGTCGCGGATCTTTTCCGGGTTGATCTTCATCGTGTACAGACGCGGTGCGAACTGGCTGACCTCGGTTTTCGCGCCGCCCACCGCTTCGACCATCTTGCTCAGGATGTGCAGGCGCGCTTCCTTGGCCTGCGCCAATGCGACCTGCATGATTTCCTTCGTGATGCCCTGGATCTTGATGTCCATCTGCAGCGCGGTGATGCCGGCTTGCGTGCCCGCCACCTTGAAGTCCATGTCACCGAGGTGATCCTCGTCACCCAGGATGTCGGTCAGCACCGCGAACCGCGGGCCGTCCTTGATCAGGCCCATGGCGATGCCGGCCACGTGCGCTTTCATCGGCACCCCGGCGTCCATCAAGGCCAGGCAGCCGCCGCACACCGATGCCATCGACGACGAGCCGTTGGATTCGGTGATTTCGCTGACGACACGCATCGTGTACGGAAAATCTTCCTTGCTGGGCAGGGCGGCGACCAGCGCGCGCTTGGCCAGCCGGCCGTGGCCGATTTCGCGCCGCTTCGGCGTGCCCACGCGGCCCGTTTCGCCGGTGGCAAACGGGGGCATGTTGTAGTGAAGCATGAAGCGGTCGGTGAATTCACCGGCCAGCGCGTCGATGCGCTGCGCGTCGCGTTCGGTGCCTAGCGTGGCCGCCACCAGCGCCTGCGTTTCGCCGCGCGTGAAGAGGGCAGAGCCGTGGGTGCGCGGCAGCACGCCGCTGCGGATTTCAATGGCGCGCACGGTGCGGGTGTCGCGGCCGTCGATGCGCGGCTCGCCGGCCAGGATCTGACCGCGCACGATGCGCGATTCGATCTCGAACAGCAGGCCCTCGACTTCGACCTTGTCGAAGGCAACTGCATCGGCCTTCAATGCAGCCATCACGCTGCTGGTGACGTCGCGGCAGGCTTGCGTGCGGGCTTGCTTGCTGCGGATCTGGTAGGCGGCGCGCAGCGGGCCTTCAGCAAGCGCGTTGACCTGGGCGATGAAGGGCTCATTCTTGGCGGGGGCGGACCACTTCCACTCCGGCTTGCCGGCGTCGCGCACCAGCTCATTGATGGCTTTGATGGCGATGTTGCCCTGCTCGTGGCCGAAGACCACGGCGCCGAGCATGATCTCTTCGCTCAGCTGGTCGGCTTCGGATTCCACCATCAGCACGGCGGCTTCGGTGCCGGCGACGACGAGTTCCATCTTGCTGCCGGCCAGTTGCGTCTGGCCCGGGTTCAGCACGTATTCGCCGTTGATGTAGCCCACGCGGGCTGCACCCACGGGGCCGTTGAAAGGTAGGCCGCTGATGGCCAGCGCGGCGCTGGTGCCGATGAGTGCAGCAATGTCGGCCTGCACTTCGGGGTTCAGGCTCAGCACATGAATCACGACTTGCACTTCATTGAAGAAGCCTTCGGGGAACAGCGGGCGGATCGGGCGGTCGATCAGGCGGCTGGTGAGTGTTTCCAACTCACTCGGGCGGCCTTCGCGCTTGAAGAAGCTGCCGGGGATCTTGCCGGCGGCGTAAGTTTTTTCGATGTAGTCCACGGTCAGCGGAAAGAAGTCCTGGCCCGTCTTGACTTCGTTCTTGACGACCACGGTGGCCAGCACCACGGTGCCGTCCATGTCCACGAGCACGGCGCCGGTGGACTGGCGCGCGATTTCGCCAGTTTCCAGCCTGACCGTGTTCTGGCCCCATTGAAAGGTCTTGGTGACTTTGTTGAAGATGCTCATGAATGTCTTCCTCTGTGCTTGGGCAGCGTCATGCCATTCCAGTGAAGCCCGCGCCCGCTGATGCCGTGATCAGGTCGGGGTTGGCGCCGTTGGAATGACACAGCAAATGCAGCCCGGTGGTTGGCCGGCCACCCGCTTGACGGGTGGCCATGCGGGTTTTACTTGCGCAGACCAAGCTTGGCGATGAGCGCCGTGTAGCGGTCAGCGTCTTTCTCTTTCAAATACGACAGCAGGCGCTTGCGGGCGTTGACCATCTTCAGCAGACCGCGGCGGCCGTGGTGGTCTTTGGCGTGGGTCTTGAAGTGCGGCGTGAGTTCGTTGATGCGCGTGGTGAGCAGCGCAACTTGAACTTCGGGGCTGCCGGTGTCGGCAGCGCCGCGGGCGTGGGTCTTGACGACTTCAGCCGTATGGGCAGTGGTCAGGGGCATGGGATTTCCTGGTTTTTTGGAACACCCACGCGCTGGCAGACATGTATCGCTGCTGCAACTGAGGGTTTCCGGGTTGACTTGCGAACGCCAGTGAAACCGACCGGCGCCGTGCACTTTCAAAAAATTCACTGTGCCTTGGAAGGTACAGAGCCCGTGATTATAGCCCGAGGGCGCCGCGCAGCCGGGCCAACCCCAGGTCAAGCCGCGCCGGGTCCCGCGACGCAAAACACCAGCGCAGCCAGCCCTCACCTTCGTCCCCAAAGGCGGCACCGGGCGCCAGCCCAAGGCCGTGGTTGGCGACCAGGCGTTTGGCCAGGGCCAGGGAGTCGTCTTCGCCATCAACGCGAAAGAAGGCGTACATGCCGCCTGGCGGGCTTGCGGCGGTGACGCCGGGCAACGCCATCAAGCCCGTCACCAGGCGGTCGCGGCAGAGACGCAGGTGCGACTGGATGCGCGGCACGAGTGTGTCCGCCATGCCCAGCGCTGCCAGCCCGCCCCGCTGCACGAAAACCGGCGCGCAGGAGCTGTTGAATTCCAACAGCTTGCCCATCGCGTCCTGGTGGCTTGGCGGCAACACAAGCCAGCCCAGGCGCCAGCCCGTCATCAGAAAGCTCTTGCTGAAACTGTGGGCGACGACCAACCGGTCTTCAGGCCCCGCAATGTCCAGGAAGCTGGGCGCACAGGGCTCGCCGCCGAAGTAGATGCGTTCATAGACCTCGTCGGCGACGATCCAGGTGCCGGTGCGGCGGCAGTGGTCCAGCAGGATCTGCTGATCGGCGCGCGTCAGCGTCCAGCCGGTGGGGTTGTTGGGCGCGTTGACCAGCAGCACGCGGGTATTCGGCGTGACAGCGGCCAGCAACTCGTCCATGTCCAACTGCCACAGCCCGCTGCGTGGGCGCAGTGCGACCCGCGTGACGTGCCCACCCAGGATCACCGGCTGCGCGGTGAGGTTGGGCCACACCGGCACCACCGCCACCACCTCGTCGCCCGCGCCCACCAGCATCTGCATCGCCAGCATCAGCGCGGTCACGCCAGACGAAGTCACGGCGATGCGGTCCGCATCAATCTTGCCGTGCAGGCTCGTGGCGTAGCTGGCGATTTGCTGGCGCAATTCCGGCAGGCCGAGGTTGTGTGAATAAAAGGTCTCACCGCGCATCAACGCGTCGGCGGCGGCGCGGCGGATGGGCTCTGGCGTGACCTCATCGCTTTCGCCGAACCAGAAGGCCAGCACGTCGCTGTGAGTGGCGCCGGACGACAAGGCGGCGTTGGCCACTTCGCGGATCTTGCTGCCGGGCAGGTTCTGAATGACGTTTCGCATGCGCTTGCTCCTCAACGGGTTGTGGAACCGCCTGATTCAATCGGGCCGCTGCAAGCGGCAGGTGTGCGGCTGCGACACCGCAGCGGCCTCAAAGCGACGCAGCGTGCGGAACCCCAGGCCAGAGCCTTCCACGTCGTGCTGCACGCCAGGCGCGCCTGCACGGTCCATCACGCTCACCACCAGCGGTTGCTGCAGTTGGTGGTCGGCTGCACGCATCGTCGCGCCGTGCCAGGCGCCCATCGGCGTGCTGTCAGAGCCCAGGCCTTCAAGCGCACGCGCCACCGCGGTCGCGTCGGTGCTGCCCGCCCGTTCGATGGCCACAGCCAGCATCTCGATCATCAAGTGCATTCGCGCATGCCCATAGTCGTCCTGCGGCTGCGCAAAGCGCTGGCGGAAACTGGCGTAGAAGGCATCAGACGCCACTCCACCGACGTTAGGCTGCCATTCCGCCACCGCCAGCACGCGGCCGATGCCGGCGTCGCCAATGGCTGCGGGCGCACCCAGCGCGTTGCCATAGAAGGTGTACAGCTTGGCGTCCGACCCCACCTCGCGCAGCGCGCGCACCAGCAGCGTCAAGTCGTTGCCCCAGTTGGGCGTCAACACGGCCTGCGCACCGCTGGCCTTGATCTTGGCGGCATAGGGCAGGAAGTCGCGCACGCGGCCCAGCGGGTGCAACTCTTCACCGACGATCTGCATGTCGGGCCGCTTGGCGTTGATCATCACCCGCGACTGCTTCATCACCTGCTGGCCAAAGCTGTAGTCCTGCGCGATCAGGTACACCCGCTGCACGCTGCGGTCACCCTGCAACACGTCGGTCAGCGCGGCCAGCCGCATGTCTGCATGGGCGTCGAAGCGAAAGTGCCAGAAGCTGCAGCGCTCATTGGTGAGCTGCGGGTCCACCGCTGAGTAATTGAGGAAGAGCGCGCGGTTCTGCGGCTCACGTTCGTTGTGCTTGTCCAGCGCATCCACCAGCGCAGCCGCTGCGGCCGAGCCGTTGCCCTGCAGCACAAAGCCGATGCGCCGATCGAGCGCGCCGCGCAACAAGCCCACGGCCTCTTCAGCATTGCCCTTGCTGTCCATGCGTTGAATGGCGAATGGCCGCGCCATGCCGGCCGCACCACCCACCCGAACACCGCCACGCTTGTTGATGCGCTCGGTGGCCAGCAGGAGGTTGCGAAACACCGCTTCGCCCGCATTTGCAAAAGGCCCCGAGAGGCCTTCGATGAGCGCCAGCCGGATCGGCTCAGGGGCCGTCTGCGCAGCGGCAAGGCCGCCTGTGCAGACACTTGCATAGACAAGTGACAGCGTCAGCAAAACACGTCGCTTTAAATTCATGTTTAAAGACTGTTCTTGAAAAAAACAAAGCCGAGCGCATCTGCTCGGCATAGGTGATGCAGTTCTGCAGCACCTGCCAACCGATTGTAGGAGTGCACCATGTTCTTCGTTCCCGTGTCCCGTGAGTCCCGCCCGCTTGCCCACCTGCTGGGCGCGGCCGACACTGCAGCGCCACGCAGCCCCGCGCTGGACGTGGCCGAAACCGACGCCGGCTACACCGTGAAGCTTGAAATGCCGGGCGTGGCCAAGGACGACATCAAGGTGTCGGTGGACGGTCGCAAAGTCAGCCTGCAAGCCCATAGCCAGCGCAGCGACCAGAAGTCAGACGGTGAACGTGTGCTGTACCGCGAACGTTCGGCCACCCGCTATGCCCGCAGCTTCACGCTGCCGGTGGAAGTGGATCAGTCCGAGTCCGGCGCCAAGCTGGAAGATGGCGTGTTGACGCTGACACTGCCCAAGCGCCACGTGCGCGCCGCAGCGCAGATCACCGTCAACTGATCTCCGTCAGCGGCCAGCGCGGCCGCACGTCGAAAGCGCCGTCGGTCTGCAGCACCGCCAGGCCGTGCTGCAGCCGCAGCGCGGCAGCCAGCGCGATCATCGCGCCGTTGTCGGTGCACAGCGCCAGCGGCGGGTAGTGCACACGCGCGCCCAGCTTGGCGGCAGCGGCATTCAGTTTTTCACGTAGGCGCAGGTTTGCGCCAACGCCGCCGGCCACCACCAGGCGGCGAGAGCCGGTCTGTGTGAGTGCCTTCAGTGACTTGGCCACCAGCACATCGACGATCGCGGCTTGCGTGCTGGCCGCCAGGTCAGCACGCGGTTGATCGCAGACGTTCGGGCCGAGCTTGCGATGCTGCGTCATCACCGCCGTCTTCAAACCCGCGAACGAGAAGTCCAGGTCCTTGCTGTGCAGCAGCGGCCGCGGCAGTGCGAAGGCTTCAGCATCACCAAATTCGGCCAGCCGCGCCAGCGCTGGGCCACCGGGGTAGCCCAGGCCCAGCAGCTTGGCGCTCTTGTCGAAGGCTTCGCCGGCCGCGTCGTCGATGGTCTCGCCAAGCAGCGTGTAGCGGCCCACCCCCTGCACGTCCATCAGCTGCGTGTGACCGCCGCTGACCAGCAGCGCCACGAAGGGGAAGCTCGGTGCGTCGTCGGCCAGGAAGGGCGACAACAAGTGGCCTTCCAGGTGGTGCACCCCCAGTGCGGGCTTGCCGAGCGCAGCCGCCAGTGCCACCGCAACGCCGGCGCCCACCAGCAGCGCGCCAGCCAGGCCCGGGCCGCGCGTGTAGGCCACCACATCCACGTCGGCCAGTGTGCAGCCGCTCTGTTGCAGCACTTGCCGCGTCAACGGCAACACACGGCGGATGTGGTCGCGCGACGCCAGTTCAGGAACCACGCCGCCGAACGCGGCATGCATCTCGACCTGGCTGTGCAGCGCGTCGGCCAGCAGGCGCGGCGGGCTGTCGGAGCGGGTCTCGACAAGGGCTACGCCCGTTTCGTCGCAGGACGATTCGAATCCAAGGACTTTCACGCGGTCCATTCAACATGCAGCAAGCGGATCAGTTTAGTGGGCACGCCGTTTGCATTGTTGCCGAGGACATCTTCGTCAGGTGTCTGTCTATCTCCTCAGCAGGGCGGAAGCCCTTTCGACCAACCTCTCCGTCTCAAGACGGAGAGGTTTTTTTTTCGGTGCGTTCGGTTCCTGCGCGTGCGCATTCTTGTGCAATCCCGTCACGCTTCAGGGGCGCGCGGCAACATGGCGCACCTCTTGCTCAAGTCCGTGGCATGGCTGAGCGCAACACCACGCTGTCGGTGCTGATCGTCACCGACCCCTACGCCGAGACGTCCAACGACGCCATCTCGATTTCCAGCGCGCTGGCCGACGCTGGGCACCTGGTGTTGGGCGTGCGCGCCGGTGACGCGTCGCTGCCTGAAGCCATGGCGCGGCTGAAGCCTGACATGGTGGTGGTGAAGAGCGACAGCGCCGTGCGCGACGTGCTGGAACACATCGTGATGGCAACGCGCGACGCGCGACGGCCCATCGTGATGTTCACCAACGACGGCGACCGCCAGACGATGCGCAGCGCCCTCGGTGCCGGCGTCACGGCCTATGTCGTCAAGGGCCTGCAGCCTGGGCGTGTGCAGGCCGTGATCGACGTGGCGGTGGAACGCTTTGCAGGCGAACAGGCGCTGCGCACAGAACTCGACGCGGCCCGCAATGAACTGGCCGACCGCAAGACCATCGACCGTGCCAAGCGCCTGCTGATGGGCAAGAAAGCGCTGAGCGAGCCGGAGGCCCACCGCTTTCTGCAGGACCTGGCCATGAAGAAGGGCCTGAAGCTGCGCGACGCGGCGGAACGCGTCATCGACGTCGAATCGCTGCTCAGTTGAGCATGCTACTGAACCAGCATGGTGCAGCGCAGCACGATCGTGTGCGCAGGCCAGCTTCGATCCAGGCGCGGCGCCTGCCGCCGACAGGCCACAAGCGCGTGGCACGCCGATTGCAATGCTCTTGATGAAGCGGTAGCAATGGCGCTGCAGCCACCAGACACATCAGGGCAATGAGGCCCGCGTTGCGACTTGTCGTGGGGCGGGCCTTTCTCTTTTCCGAAGGACATCCATGACTGCCAAGCCTGACTCGCCTGCCTTGCCGACCCACCCATCCACCCTCACCACAGCCGAGGCCCCGCTCATGACCCGACGCCGCGTGATCCAGAGCGCCGCCGTCGCCTCCGCCGGCCTCGTCATCGACCCCGCGCTGCGCGCCGCCGCCTATGCCCAGGGCAGCGACAAGCCCGAGAAGGAAGAAGTGCGCATCGGCTTCATCCCGCTGACCGACTGCGCCAGCGTGGTGATGGCCAGCGTGCTGGGCTTCGACAAGAAGTACGGCGTGAAGATCGTGCCGACCAAGGAAGCCAGCTGGGCCGGTGTGCGCGACAAGCTCGTCAATGGTGAACTCGACATGGCACACGTGCTCTACGGCCTGGTCTACGGCGTGCACCTGGGTGTCAGCGGCCCGAAGAAGGACATGGCGGTGCTGCTGACGCTCAACCACAACGGTCAGGCCATCACGCTGTCAAAGAAGCTCGCCGACAAGGGTGCCGTCGACGGCCCGAGCCTGGCCAAGGTGATGGCCGCCGACAAACGCGACTACACATTCGCACAGACCTTCCCCACCGGCACCCACGCCATGTGGCTGTACTACTGGCTGGCGGCAGCGGGCATCAACCCGCTCAAGGACACCAAGGTCATTACGGTGCCGCCGCCGCAGATGGTGGCCAACATGCGCGTGGGCAACATGGACGGCTATTGCGTCGGCGAGCCGTGGAACCACCGCGCCATCATCGACGGCATCGGCATCACCGCCGCGACGACGCAGGACATCTGGAAAGACCACCCCGAGAAGGTGCTGGGCACCACGGGTGAGTTCGTCAAGAAGTACCCCAACACGGCGCGCGCCGTGATGATGGCCGTCATCGAGGCCGGCCGCTGGATCGACGCAAACCTGTCGAACAAGAACAAGATGGCCGAAACCATCGCCGACAAGAGCTACGTCAACACCAGCGTGGACGCGATCAACCAGCGCATCCTCGGCCGCTACCAGAACGGCATGGGCAAGACCTGGGACGACCCCAACTACATGAAGTTCTTCAACGACGGCGCGGTGACCTTCCCGTACCTCAGCGACGGCATGTGGTTCCTGACCCAGCACAAACGCTGGGGCTTGCTGAAAGAGCACCCCGACTACCTGGCGGTGGCCAGGCAGATCAACCAGATCGACCTCTACAAGCAGGCCGCCAGCGCGCTGAAGGTCGCCGTGCCGAAAGACGTGATGCGCAGCAGCAAGATGATCGACGGCGTGGTCTGGGACGGCAAGGACCCTGCGAAATACGCCGACGGTTTCAAGGTGCGGGCCAGCGCGGCTTAGGCCCGCGTCCACCTGCCCGCCCGCCCGAAGCACCCAACGACACCCCCCAGGAGAAGCCAATGGTCAGTGCCGTTTTCCATTCACCGCAAGAAGCCGCCCAGGTCATGGGTAAGCCCCAAACGGTGCCCGCAAAAGTTGCGAAAACCCCGGCCGCAGCGGCGGCAAAGGCACCGCGCGACCCCTACGACTGGCGCGGCCTGCTCAGTCGTTTGCTACCGCCGGTCGTCGGCATGGCCTTGCTGGTGACCATCTGGGCGCTGCTGACGATGAAGGGCGGCGCCTTCCCCACGCCGGCTGCCACCTTCGACGCCGCCGTGAAGCTGTTCGCCAACCCGTTCTACCAAAAGGGGCCCAACGACCAGGGCATCGGCTGGAACATCCTGTTCTCGCTGGAGCGTGTGGCGCTGGGCTTCGGCCTGGCCGCCGTGATCGGCATCCCGCTCGGTTTCATGATCGGCCGCTTTGCGACGCTGAACCGCATGCTGTCGCCGCTCATCAGCTTGTTGAAACCGGTGTCGCCACTGGCCTGGTTGCCGATCGGCTTGCTGGTGTTCAAGGCTGCCAACCCGGCCGCCATCTGGACCATCTTCATCTGCAGCATCTGGCCGATGGTGATCAACACCGCCGTCGGTGTGCAGCGTGTGCCCGAGGACTACCTGAACGTGGCGCGTGTGCTCAAGCTCAGCGAATGGAAGATCGCCACGCGCATCCTGTTGCCGTCGGTCATGCCCTACATGCTGACCGGCGTGCGGCTGTCGGTGGGCACGGCCTGGCTCGTCATCGTGGCGGCAGAAATGCTGACCGGCGGCGTCGGCATCGGCTTCTGGGTCTGGGATGAGTGGAACAACCTGAACGTGGCCCACATCATCATCGCCATCTTCGTCATCGGCATCGTCGGGCTGCTGCTCGAGTGGGTCTTGATGGCGGTGGCCAAACGTTTCGACTACAGCTGAAGCTGAACCCAAAGGACACCGCCATGCGAATCAATGGCAAGCCGATGCTGCAGATCAACGACGTCGGCATGACGTTCCCGACGAAACGCGGCCCGTTCATTGCCCTGCGCGACATCTCGCTGGACGTGGAGCGTGGTGAGTTTGTCTCGCTCATCGGCCACTCGGGCTGCGGCAAGTCGACACTGCTCAATCTGGTGTCGGGGCTGACCACGCCCACGGCCGGTGTGTTGCTGCTGGACGACCGCGAACTCAAAGGCCCAGGCCCTGACCGCGGTGTCGTGTTCCAGAACCATTCGCTGCTGCCGTGGCTGAGCTGCCTGGACAACGTGAACCTGGCGGTCGAGCGCGTCTTTGGCGACACCGAATCCAAAGACCAACTGCGCGACCGTTCCCTGGCCGCGCTGGAACTGGTGGGCATGAGCCACGCCGTGGCCAAACGCCCGCACGAAATATCGGGTGGCATGAAGCAGCGCGTGGGCATTGCCCGCGCGCTGGCCATGGAACCGAAGATGCTGCTGATGGACGAGCCCTTCGGCGCGCTGGACGCGCTGACGCGTGCGCGCTTGCAGGACGAGTTGCTGAAGATCGTGGCCACCACCGGTGCCACCGTGATGATGGTGACGCACGATGTCGACGAAGCTGTGCTGCTGAGCGACCGCATCGTGATGATGACCAACGGCCCCTCCGCCACCATCGGCGAAGTGCTGCGCGTGGACCTGAAGCGTCCGCGCAATCGCGTGGAACTGGTGGAAGACCGCGACTACGTGCAGTACCGCAAGGAAGTCATCGACTTCCTCTACATGCGCCACAGCCACGTGGAAAGGACGGCCTGATGGACACCGCTGAAGCCGAAACAACCGTCATCGCCGACACGGGCGCCGACCCCGACCCCAGCACCGGACTGGGCACCTACATCCGCGTCATCGAAGTCTGGGTGCCCGACGCCGACGGCGCACTGCTGGTGCTGGGCAGCGCCTGGTACGGCGCGGCCAAGCGTTTTGGCATGCTGAGCCGGCAGATGTGCTTCGGCCGCGGCGAAGGCCTGCCCGGCCAGGCTTGGGAAGCCGGGCGGCCGGTCGTGCTAAAGCAGTTCGAAGGTTCAGCCTTCCGCCGCACGCAGGCCGCGCATGCCGACGGCTTGACTGCCGGCATCGCGTTGCCGGTGTTCGGCGGCGACACGCTGAACGCGGTGGTGCTGATCTTCTGCAGCGACAACGACCAGCAGGCCGGCGCCATCGAACTGTGGCGCAACGAAGCCTCTATTTCGAAGGACCTGGTGCTGGACGACGGTTATTACGGCAGCACCTCCAGCGTCTTTGAATACATCTCGCGCCGCACCGCCTTCCGCAAGGGCACCGGCCTGCCCGGCCTTGCCTGGGAAACCGGCCTGCCCGTGTTCATGGAGGACCTCGGCAAGGGCGGCCGCTTCCTGCGCGCCGACAGTGCGCAAAAAGTAGGCATCAACCGGGGCTTTGCGATCCCTTGTTCGATCTCGTCTGCGACGCCGGGCGCCGACAGCTACGTGATGGCCTTCCTGTCCGCGCTGGCCACGCCCATCGTGCGGCGCTTCGAGTCCTGGTTGCCCGACACGGCGGGCACGTCGCTGTGGCGGCGCGAGGGCTTTTGCGAAGTGGCTGGCGGGCTGGATCTGACGAGCGCCCAGGACCGTGTCGAGAAGGGCCACGGCGTGCTGGGCCAGGCGTTTGCCAGCGGCGTGCCGCAGGTCAGCCTGCAGGCCACGACCGAGCCCGGCGGCGTGGGCAGCGGAGCGCGCGCGGTTGGCCTGGGCACCGTGGTCGCGCTGCCAGTGCTGCAGGCCGGCAAGGTCCTGGCGGTGGTGGCCTGGTACTTCTGAGCAAGCCTTAGGCCACCAGCACCTGCAAGCTGTGATCACAGCCCTCGGTCAGTACGTCCAGATGCTGCAGCAGGCTCTCGCTGGCCTGCACAGAGTCTTCGTTAACTTTGCGGGGGCTGCGGTCGTTGATGTGGCCGACGTTGATGTCAAAGCCCATGGTGCTGACTGTCACCCTGGCACCGCATGACTTTTGAACCTTGCTGTTGAACCGATGAGACTGGAGGATTGGGCGTGAAGAAAACCAAACTGGTGATGGTGGGCAACGGCATGGCCGGTGTGCGCACGCTGGAAGAGCTGCTGAAGATTGCGCCCGAGTTGTACGACATCACGGTCTTCGGCGCCGAGCCGCACCCCAATTACAACCGCATCCTGCTCAGCCCGGTGCTGGCCGGCGAGCAGACGCTGGATCAGATCGTGCTCAACCCGATGAGCTGGTACGCCGAACACGGCATCACGCTGCGCACGGGCACGAAGGTGACGCAGATCGACCGCATCAAGCGCTTGGTGCGTGCCGACGATGGCACTGAGGCACCGTATGACCGGCTGCTGATCGCGACGGGATCGCACCCCTTCATCCTGCCGGTGCCGGGCAAGAACCTGCCCGGTGTGATTGCCTACCGCGACATCGCCGACACGCAGGCCATGATCGACGCCGCCACGCAGTACAAACATGCGGTGGTCATTGGCGGTGGCCTGCTCGGCCTGGAAGCGGCCAACGGCCTGATGCTGCGTGGCATGACAGTCACTGTCGTGCACATCATGCCGTGGCTGATGGACCGCCAGCTGGATGATGTGGCGGCGCGGCTTTTGCAGAAATCGCTGGAAGATCGGGGCCTGACATTCATGATGGGTGCGCAGACGCAAGCGCTCATCGCGGGCGAACCTGGAAAAAACGGCGGCCGCGTGGCTGCGGTGCAATTCAAAGACGGCACGCAAGTGCCCGCCGATCTGGTGGTGATGGCCGCCGGCATCCGCCCCAACACCGACCTGGCCGAAGCCTGCGGCCTGCACTGCGCACGGGGCGTGGTCGTCAACGACACCATGCAGACCATCACCGACCCGCGCATCTATTCGGTGGGTGAATGTGCAGCACACCGTGGCATCGCTTACGGCCTGGTGGCGCCGCTCTTTGAGCAGGGCAAGGTCTGCGCCACGCACCTCGGGCAATTTGGCATCGGCCGCTACACCGGCAGCCAGACCAGCACGAAGCTGAAAGTGACAGGCATCGACCTCTTCAGCGCTGGCAATTTCATGGGTGCCAAGACCGGAAAGGCGGAAGACGCCGACTGCGAAGAGATCGTCTTGAGCGACCCCTTCGCCGGCGTCTACAAGAAGCTGGTCATCCGAGGAGACAAGCTCATTGGCGCCGTGATGTACGGCGACACGGTGGACGGCTCTTGGTACTTCAAACTGCTGCGCGAAGGCCGCACCGTCACTGACATCCGCGACAAGCTGATGTTTGGCGAAAGCAACATTGGTGATGTGGGCCACCAGGGCCACAGCAAGGCCACCGCCATGCAGGACAGCGACGAAGTCTGCGGCTGCAATGGTGTGACCAAAGGCAGCATCTGCAAGACGATCAAAGAGAAGGGCCTGTTCACATTGGACGAGGTGCGCAAGCAGACGAAGGCCAGCGCGTCGTGCGGGTCCTGCACCGGCCTGGTCGAACAGCTGTTGATGTTCACCGCCGGTGGTGACTACAGCGCCGCGCCGAAACTGAAGGCCATGTGCGGCTGCACCGACCACGGCCACCAGGCTGTGCGCGACGCCATCCGCCTGAACCACCTGCTGACCGTGGACGAGGTCTACCGCACGCTGGACTGGCGCACCGCCAACGGCTGCAGCAGCTGCCGCCCGGCCGTCAACTACTATCTTCTGAGCACTTGGCCCAAGGAAGCCGTGGACGACCCGCAAAGCCGGTACATCAACGAACGCAGCCACGCCAACATCCAGAAGGACGGCACGTACAGCGTGATCCCGCGCATGTGGGGCGGTGAAACCACGGCTGACGAATTGCGCCGCATCGCCAACGCGGTGGACAAGTTCAAGATTCCCACCGTCAAGGTCACGGGCGGACAGCGCATCGACCTGCTTGGCGTGAAGAAAGAAGACCTGCCTGCGGTGTGGAAGGACATCGGCATGCCCAGCGGCCACGCCTATGCCAAGGCGCTGCGCACGGTGAAGACCTGTGTCGGGTCAGAGTGGTGCCGCTTTGGCACCCAGGACAGCACGCAGATGGGCAAGGACCTGGAACGCGCGATGTGGCGCATGTACGCGCCGCACAAGGTGAAGTTTGCGGTCAGCGGCTGCCCTCGCAACTGCGCGGAAGCCGGCATCAAGGACGTCGGCATCATCGGTGTCGATTCCGGCTGGGAGATGTATGTCGCCGGCAACGGTGGCATCAAGACCGAGGTCGCGCACTTCCTGGTCAAGCTGAAGACGCCCGACGAAGTGCTGGAGTACACCGGCGCCTTCTGCCAGCTCTACCGCGAAGAAGGCTGGTACCTGGAGCGCACGGTGCACTACGTCAACCGTGTCGGCCTGGACCATGTGAAGAAGAAGATCCTCGACGACGCGGCCGGCCGCAAGGCGCTGTGGGAACGCCTGCAGTTTGCGCTGGACGGCGAACCCGATCCCTGGTTTGAACACCAGCAGGCGCATGTCGACCTGCGGCAGTTCGAGCCAGTGGCCGCGCCGGTCTGAGAAGGAGCAACACCATGACTGACCGCGTAAATGAGTGGATTCCCATCTGCCATCTGCAGGACATTCCCGTGCTGGGCGCACGCCGCGTGGCGCGAAGCCAGGGTGCCGCCGTGGCGCTGTTCCGCGCTGCCGACGACCACGTCTTTGCGCTGCTGGACCGCTGCCCGCACAAGGGCGGCCCACTCAGCCAGGGCATCGTCTTCGGCCACCACGTGGCCTGCCCGCTGCACAACTGGAGCATCAGCCTGGCCAATGGCTGCGCGCGGGCACCGGATCAAGGCTGCACCACGCCTTTTGCCGTGCAGGTGAAGGGCGGCCAGGTCTCACTGGACGCGCAGCAGCTGCGCACACTGGCCATCGACGCGGTAACTGACGCAGTGATGGACGAGGCGAAGGCCGCCGCGTGAAAGAAACCAAGTCCACGTGCCCGTATTGCGGCGTGGGCTGCGGGGTCATCATCGAGAGCCAAGACGCGCAGATCACCGGGGTGCGCGGCGACCCCGAGCACCCCGCCAACTTCGGCCGCCTGTGCAGCAAGGGCAGCACGCTGCACTTGACAGCCAGCAGCACCGTCACGCTGCAGACTCGGCTGCTGCAACCACTGCGCCGCACTGAGCGCGGTGGCAAGCCTGTGCCGGTGAGCTGGGACGCGGCGCTGGACGAAGCCGCCAACAAGCTGGCCCGCATCGCTAGCACACACGGCCCCGACTCCATCGGCCTGTACATCAGCGGCCAGTTGCTGACAGAGGACTACTACGCCTTCAACAAGCTGGCCAAGGGCCTCTTGGGCACCAACAACGTCGACACCAATTCACGCCTGTGCATGAGCAGCGCGGTCGCCGGCTACAAGGCCACGCTGGGCGCCGACGCCCCGCCCTGCAGCTATGAAGACCTGGACCACGCGCAGACCGTTTTCATCGCCGGCAGCAACATGGCGTGGGCGCACCCGATCCTGTTCCGACGGCTTGAAGACGCCAGGCGCGCGAACCCACAGCAGAAGTGGATCGTGGTCGACCCGCGCCGCACCGAGACTGCAGAAGCTGCCGACCTGCACCTGCAGATCCTGCCCGGCACCGACGTGGCGCTCTTCAACGGCATGCTGCACCTGCTGATGTGGGAAAACCTGGTGGACCGCAGCTACATCGACGCTCACACCACGGGCTTCGACGCGTTGCGCGACATTGTGCGCAACTGCACACCGGGGCTGACGGCTCAAGTGTGCGGCATCCAGGAAGCCGACCTGGTGCAGGCCACGCGCTGGTTAGAT
>JAYSYB010000289.1:0-5314 GCA_043716775.1 Rubrivivax sp. | reverse complement strand
ATGCCAGGGCGTGGGCGTGCGCGTGCCGGGCTCCTTTGTCAGCATGTGGTCGTGGTACAGGCGCACGCTGCGGCTGCGCATCAGCAGCGCCGCGGCTTCGGCCAGCGGTGAATTGAAGATGAAGCTGCGGTAGTCGGCGTTGTGCTGCCAGTTGCAGAAGTCCTCGATGAAAAAACCGGGGTCGCCGGGCAGGCTGGCGACGATGGCGCGCGGGCTGGGCTGCGCCAGGTTTAAGTCGATGCCGCGCCGTAAGGTGGCCACTTCATCAGCCGAGAGCAACTGGCGCAGACAGACCGCGCCGTCGCGTTCAAAGGCTGCCACTTGCTTGGGTGTGGCCGCTGCCCGGGCACGGTCCTGCAGCGTCGTCATGGCTGAAATTCCCCGTGCAGGGCATACCGTGTGCCGGGGTGCACCAAGCGCGCGATGGTGATGGGCGATTCGCGCGCGAAGGTTCGGCGCACGACGATCAGGCAGGCTGTGTCGTCGGCCACATCCAGCAGCTGCGCTTCGTGCCGCGTGGGGCGCGCGGCCTCGATGGAGTACTGCGCGCGCCACAGCGCGGTGGTCTCGAACAGCACGTGCGTGGGCGTGGTCTGCGAGAAGTCGGCCTGCAGGTAGGCGGGCGCGGCGGCGGGGTTGACGTAGCGGTCTTCGCACTGCAGCGGCACGCCGTTTTCGAGGTGCACGATGAGGGTGTGGAAGACGGTGCCGCCCGCCGCCACGCCCAGTTGCGCGGCCAGTGCGGCGGGTGCGGGCTCGGCGCGCTGCACGTGCACGCGCGCTTCGTGCAGGTGGCCGCGCGCCACGATCTCTTCGTGCAAGTCATGGATGGTGAGCGTGCTGCTGACCTTGTGCAACGGCGCGGCGAAGGTGCCGACGCCCTGCGTACGCTCGACCAGACCTTCGGCTTGCAATTCGCGCAACGCGCGGCCGGCGGTCATGCGGCTGACGTTGAATTCAGCCACCAGGTCGGCCTCGGACGGCATCAACGCGCCGGGCGGCCAGCGGCCCGAGGCCAGGCCGTCCTTCAGGTACTGCTTGACGCGGGTGTAGGGTGCACCGGGGGTAGAAACCATGAGTTGGATGCTACTTGCATAGACTTGTCTAGACAAGTAGAGTCACATGCTGAAAACCCGGAAGCACATTTGAAAGAGCGCACATGACCGACCTGTCCGTCATCCACCGCCCAGCCCACATGGCCTGCAAAGCGCACCCCGTACGCGCGCCGCGCGGCAACGAACTGTCCTGCGCCAACTGGCTCATCGAAGGTGCCTACCGGATGCTGCAGAACAACCTCGACCCCGAGGTCGCCGAGAACCCCGACGCGCTGGTGGTGTACGGCGGCATCGGCAAGGCGGCGCGCAACTGGGACTGTTATGAGGCCATCCTCGAATCCCTGCGCAAGCTGAAGCCCGACGAGACGCTGCTGGTGCAAAGCGGCAAGCCGGTGGGCGTGTTCCGCACCCATGAAGACGCGCCACGCGTGCTCATCGCCAACAGCAACCTGGTGCCCAAGTGGGCGACGTGGGAACACTTCGACGAGCTCGACCGCAAGGGCCTGATGATGTACGGCCAGATGACCGCCGGCAGCTGGATCTACATCGGCAGCCAGGGCATCGTGCAGGGCACGTACGAGACTTTTGTCGAAGCGGGCAAGCAGCACTATGGCGGCAGTCTGGTCGGGCGCTGGATCCTGACGGCAGGGCTTGGCGGCATGGGCGGTGCACAGCCATTGGCGGCCACTTTTGCAGGCGCCTGTTCACTCAACATCGAATGCCAGCAAAGCCGAATCGACTTCCGCTTGCGTTCGCGCTATGTCGATGAACAGGCCGCCGACCTGGACGACGCGCTGCAACGCATCGCACGCTACACGGCTGAGGGCAAGGCGGTGTCGATTGCGCTGCTGGGCAACGCGGCCGACATATTCCCCGCGTTGGTGAAGCGGTGCCGATCTGGGCAATTGCGACCCGATCTCGTCACCGACCAGACCAGCGCCCACGACCTCGTCAATGGCTACCTGCCCGCAGGTTGGAGCGTGGACCGCTGGCGCGCCGCGCAGGCCGACGCCACGCAGCACGCCGCGCTGCGCGAAGACGCCGCCCGCAGCTGCGCCGTGCACGTGCAAGCCATGCTCGACTTCCAGGCCATGGGCGTGCCGACCGTGGACTACGGCAACAACATCCGCCAGGTAGCCTTCGACGCCGGCGTGGCGAAAGCCTTCGACTTCCCAGGTTTCGTTCCCGCCTACGTCCGGCCGCTGTTCTGCCGCGGCCGCGGCCCGTTCCGTTGGGTGGCGCTCAGCGGCGACCCCGAGGACATTCAGAAGACAGACGCCAGGATGAAGGAACTGTTCCCTGACGATGCACCGCTGCACCGCTGGCTCGACATGGCCGGCGAACGCATCGCCTTCCAGGGCCTGCCGGCGCGCATCTGCTGGATCGGCCTGGGCGAACGCCACCGCGCAGGCCTGGCCTTCAATGAGATGGTGAAGAGCGGCGAGTTGAAAGCGCCCATCGTCATCGGCCGCGACCACCTCGACAGCGGTTCAGTCGCATCACCCAACCGCGAAACCGAAAGCATGAAGGACGGCAGCGACGCCGTCAGCGACTGGCCGCTGCTTAACGCCCTGCTCAACACCGCTGGCGGCGCCACCTGGGTCAGCCTGCACCATGGCGGCGGTGTCGGCATGGGCTACTCGCAACACAGCGGCGTGGTCATCGTTTGCGACGGCACGGATGCAGCCGCCAAGCGCATTGAGCGCGTGCTGTGGAATGACCCCGCCACGGGCGTGATGCGGCACGCCGATGCGGGCTACGACATCGCCGTGGCTTGCTCGCGCGAGCAGGGATTGAATCTGCCGATGGTCTCGTCGAGCGCGAGCCGCTGATGCTGCTGCGCCCGGGACACATCACGCTCGACGAACTGCAGGCTATCCACGCAGGGTGCCAATCTCTGGTCATGGACCCGCAGGCCTTGCCAAGCGTCCTGGCCAGCGCGGCGGTTGTGCGCCGCGCGGCCGAGGGCAGTGAGCCGGTGTATGGCGTCAACACCGGCTTCGGAAAACTGGCCAGCACGCGCATCAGCGAAGCCGACCTGGCCCTGCTGCAGCAGAACCTGATCCGTTCACACAGCGTCGGGGTCGGCGAGCCGCTGGCACCTGCCGTGCTGCGGCTGATGCTGGCCACCAAAGCAGCAAGCCTCGCGCGCGGGCACTCGGGCGTGCGGCCGGTCGTCATCGACACATTGCTGGCGGTGCATAACGCAGGACTTGTGCCGTACGTGCCGAGCCAGGGTTCGGTGGGCGCGTCGGGCGATCTGGCGCCGCTAGCGCACATGACGCTGGCGTTGTTGGGTGAAGGCGAATTCCTGGTGGATGGTCTGCGGCAACCTGCTGCGGCCGTGCTGAAAGCCAAGAACATCCAAGCGCTGCAACTGCAGGCGAAGGAAGGCCTGGCGCTGATCAACGGCACGCAGACCAGTACCGCGTTGGCGTTGCACGCTCTTTTCAGCTTTGAGCCGGTGCTGGAGTCCGCTCTCGTCATCGGCGCGCTGACGGTTGACGCCGCGCGGGGCAGCGACGGCCCCTTCGACCCGCGCATCCACGCGCTGCGCGGGCAGCCCGGGCAGATCGACGTCGCCCAGTACTACCGCCAACTGCTGGCCGGCAGCGCCATCCGCAAATCTCACGAAGAAGGCGACGACCGCGTGCAGGACCCCTACTGCCTGCGCTGCCAGCCACAGGTGGTGGGCGCCTGCCTGGACCAGCTGCGCCATGCCGCGCTGGTGCTGCTGCGGGAAGCGAATGCGGTCACCGACAACCCGCTCGTCTTCGCCGAAGACAACGCGATGATCAGCGGCGGCAACTTCCACGCCGAGCCGGTGGCACTGGCCGCCGACGCGATGGCCTGCGCGATTGCTGAAGTGGGTGCGATTGCAGAACGCCGTATCGCCATGCTCATCGACAGCAGCGTGTCGCGCCTGCCGCCGTTTCTGACGCCCAACGCGGGTTTGAACAGCGGTTTCATGATTGCGCACGTCACGGCCGCGTCGTTGGCCAGCGAGAACAAGTCGCTCGCCCACCCCGCCAGCGTGGACAGTCTGCCCACCAGCGCCAATCAGGAAGACCATGTCTCGATGGCCACTTTCGCGGCGCGGCGGCTGCAGCCAATGATCGCCAACGTCGCGCACATCCTGGGCATCGAGCTGCTGGCGTCAGCGCAAGGCATCGACTTCTTGCGGCCGCTGCAGAGTTCGGCCGCGCTGGAAGCCGCGCACGCCCGCCTGCGGGCGCAGTGCCCTGCGATGATGCAAGACCGTTACCTGGCGCCCGACATCGAAGCGGCCAGTGCGCTGGTGCGCAGTGGTGACCTGGCGCGCATCTTGCGCACCTTGCCGGGCCTGCCGGCACTGTGGATTCCCGTTTGAATTTTCAAACCCCAAGAGGAGCTTGCATGAAGAAGTCTTCGATCGTCCTGGCCAGCGTCGCCCTTGCACTCAGTGCAAACGCGCAAGAGACAAAAGTCGCCATCGGCATTTCCGGCTGGACCGGCTTTGCCCCGCTTACGTTGGCGCTGCAGAGCGGCATCTACAAGAAACACGGGCTGGATGTCAGCATCAAGAAGATCCCGCAGAAAGACCGCCACCTGGCCATTGCCAGTGGCGACATCCAGTGCGCCGCCACCACGGTGGAAACCTGGGTGGTGTGGAACGCGAATGGCGTCGCCACGACGCAGATCTTCCAGCTCGACAAGAGCTACGGCGCCGATGGCATGGTGGTCAAGCCACACATCACGAGCATCAAGGACCTGAAAGGCAAGACCGTGGCCGCCGATGCGCCCGGCACCGCGCCGTACTTTGGCCTCGCGTGGATGCTGGCCAAGAACGGCCTCTCCATCAAGGACGTGAAAGTCGTCAACCTGAGCCCGCAGGCCGCTGCCAACGCGATGATCGCCGGCACCGACGGCGTCGATGCCGCCATGACCTACGAGCCCTTTCTGAGCGCAGTGCGCGCCAAGCCCGAGGCGGGCAAGATCATCGCCACCACGCTGGACTACCCGATGGTGATGGACACCTTCGGCTGCACACCCAAGTTCCTGGCCGAGAACCCGAAAGCCGCACAGGCCCTGGTTAACGACTACTTCGACGCGCTCGACTTGATCAAGGCCGAGCCGAAGAAGAGCTTCGAGATCATGGGCGCCGACGTCAAGCAAAGCGGTGAGCAGTTCGAGGGCAGCCAGAAGTACCTGCGCTGGCAAGACCGCGCGGCGAACCAGAAGTTCTTTGCCGGTGAGCACGCCGCCTTCAGCAAGGAAGA
>JAYSYB010000288.1:0-16020 GCA_043716775.1 Rubrivivax sp. | reverse complement strand
GCTACCCGTGGCTGAACTGTTGCTGAGCGGGTCTGTGCCGCTGTACTGCCCTACCAGGCCACCCGTGAAATAGCGACCGGCCACCGCGCCAGTGGCTCTGCTGTCGGCGATGCCCGCGCCATTGAACTGCCCCACCAAGCCGCCCACGTAATGAGACGAGCTGTTGGCGGTGAGGCTGTCGCGGCTGGTGACGTTGCCGCTGGTGTTGCTGCTGACGATGCTGCCGCCGTTGAAACCACCCACCAGGCCGCCAGCATATGAGTTGCCTGAGTCCGCGAAGACTGAGCCTGCGGCCGAGCTATTGGCAATCTGCGATCCGCTCAGGTAGCTGTAGTAATAGCCCACCAGTCCGCCGACATAGACGGTGCTGTCGCCGCTGACCGTGACGCTGCTGGTGGCGGTGCCCGCCGTGCCGCGCGTCACATTTGTGTAGTACAGCAGGCCCACCAGTCCACCCGTGTACTGGCCGCCTGAAACGTTGCCGGTGGCAGAGCTGTTGTTGATCGTGCGCAGCACGCTGCCGCCGCCGTTGCCATAGCCAATGAGGCCGCCGACGCTGGCCGTAGCAACCGTGCTGACGACATCACCGGTGGCCCGGCTGTCGCTGATATTGCCGCTGTTGATCCAGTGACCTATCAGCCCGCCGCCGTCATAGTTGGTGTTGACGCGGCCGTGCGCTTCAGAAGCGGTGATGCTGCCACCGGAGCTCATCTGGCCAATCAGCCCGCCAACGTATTGGGTGCCGGTGAAGGCACTCCCGGTGACGTTGCCATCAGCCCGTGCCGTGTTGATGTTGCCGGTGCTGACGTAGTAGCCCACCAGCCCGCCGGTGTAGTAGCCGCCAGACACGGCGCCCGTGGCAGTGGCGCTGGTCAGTGTGCCCGTGCCGTCGAAGTTACCGACCAGCCCGCCGACAGAACGGCTGTTGATGGTGCTGTGGGTGGCCTCGACGCGCCCGCTGGCGCTGCTGGCCAGCACCGAACCCGCGTTCATCAAACCAACCAGGCCACCGACATTGCCGTAGGGTGCTGCGCTGCTGACATTGCCACTGGCGCTGCTGGTGTTGATCTGCCCCCCTGTGATCGCATGGGTGAAGTGGCCGACCAGGCCGCCCGCATACACGGTGTTGTTGTTGTTGACGTTGACGTTGGCGGTGACGGCACCGGCAGCCGTGGCGCTGACGATGCCGGTGTTCTGCGCGTAGCCCACCAAGCCGCCGACATAGTCGCTGCCGGTGACGTTGCCGGTGGCAGATACGTTGCTCAGGCTGCCAGCGGTCTCGGCGCGGCCGACCAGACCACCGGCCACGGAACCCGCGGACACCGTCACGCTGCCTGTGGCACCGCCGCGCAGCACGCCCTGGGAGGGCGTGTTGATCCACCCCACCAGGCCGCCCGCGTTGGCCGTCCCCGTGGTGGAAACGTTGCCCGACGCGCTGCTGTCGATGATGCGGCCGCGGCTTTGTGCGCCTACCAGGCCGCCTGCATGCACGGTGGCGCCCTGCGCGGTGACGCTGCCGGTGGCGCTGCTGCGGCTGATGTCCCCCGTAAAGCTGCCGGTTGAGTTCTCGAAGCTGCCCACCAGGCCGCCGGCCCAGGTGGTTCCGCCAGACGCGGCACTCACAGTGACGCTCGAAAACGCGTTGTCGATCACCGTGTTGCCGTTCGGGGCTGCCGCGAGCGGGCCGACCACCAGGCTGCTGGACGTGCGCGAGCCGGTGATGCTGCCGCCTTCCAGCCGTACATTGCGCAGCGTCGCGCTGGTGGTGCGGCCGAAGAGCCCCACATACAACGCATCGCTGCGGTTCATGAAAAGACCTGTGATGCTGTTGCCCAGGCCGTCGAAGCGCCCGGTGAACGAGCCTGCAGCCTGGCCTGCGTTGCCGCCGTCGCCGATCGGGTTGAAGCCGCTGTTGTTGTTCCAGCTGCTGGTTGCCGTGGCGTCGATGTCGCTGGCCAGCGCATAGTTGCCGCCCCGCGTGGTGTCACTGACATCAATCGCCTGCAGCTCATTGACATCGCGGATCATCGTGTAGGTGATACCCGCCACCTGCAGCCCGCTGCGGGCGCCCGACAAGACAATCTTTGCGGCTGACGCCAGCGTGTAGGTGCCAGCATTCCCCGGCGTCATCACCAGCGCGGCGCCAATGCCAGTGGCTGTGAGGTTGGCGTTGATGTTGATGTTGCGGGTGGCTGCCAGCGTCAGCCGCGTGCCGGCAGTCCAGCTGACCGCCGCGTTGACGTGGATGTCGCCAAATTCGGCGCCAGAATTGCTGTCGGTGACCAGGCTCACGTTGCCTGTATTCAGGTTGGTGGACAGCGTGCTTGCACCGATGCCCGAAGTGGTCTGCGCGCCGCTGCCAGAAGCCACCGTGAAGTCCAGCGGGTCGATCGTCCAGGTGCCGTGGGTGCCGGCGCCACTGAGTGTGTTGACCCGCGTGTCCGCGGCGATCCCGACGTGCGCTGCCGAAGTCTCCACGTCCCCGCCGCGCCCGCTGTCAGCCTGCGCGCTGATGCGGCCGCCAACCTGCACGCTGCCGGTCTGCATCCCGCCCTTGACCACCACGCGGCCGGCGTTGCCGCTGCCGGTGGCGTCGGCGCTGATGCGGCCGCTGGTGGCCACCTGGTCACCCGTGATCCAGACTTCACCGTGGCGTTCGACCAGCGTGTTGGCGCGCACGATGCCGCTGTTGTTGACGAGCGACGCCGCAATGTCCTGCGCTGACCGCGCGGTCATCGTCACCACGCCGCCGTCGGCCGCGATGCTGCCGCTGTTGCTGATCGAGCCTGCCGCGCCAGGCGTGATCACGGCCGATATCAAGCCGCTGCCGCTGATGCTGACGGTGGCCGCGCGGCCACTGGCCAGCACCACGGCGCCAGCGTCTACAGAGATCTCGCCTTGGTTGTCCACGCGGTTGCCGAAGAGCGCCAGATAGCCGCCCGCGCTGGCGCGCAGCGTGCCCTGGTTGACGGCCGATGCGCTGCTGTTGCCTTCAGCCTTGAAGATGAAGTTGCCGTTGGCAAAGTCCTGCTGCGACAGGTCGAGCGTGGACGCGACGAGCCCGCCCACGTCCACTTGCGAGCCGGGCGCAAAGAGCACGCCATTCGGGTTGGTCAGGAAGACCTGGCCATTGGCCCGCAGCCGGCCGTAGATTTCAGAGCCGCTGTTGCCCACGACGCGGTTGAGCGCGATCGACGACGCACCGGGCTGGCGAAATTCGACAGCCGCAGCGCTGCCGATGTTGAAACTCTGCCAGTCCATGCCCAGGCGCTGGGTGCTCTGATTGATGATCAGCAAGTTGCTGCTTTGCTGCACTTGCCCACTGCCCACCACGACCCGGCCACCCGAGGGCAACGCACCGGCGGGCACTTGTGCATAGGCCAGGCCTGCGCTGCCCAGCACGGCGGACAACAGCCACGCGAGCAGGCGCGACAGGCGCGGTTGGCGGCGCTGCTGCGCCCGCCGCAGCGCCGCCGAACGCCTGGACGCATGCGATGCGGCGGCAGTCGGGGCTGTGGTCTTGACGGTCTTGTCGGCGGTACGGGCAGCAGTCATGGTGAGTCTCCGAACTTCGGCATTCAGGCGCAACGCTGCGGTGGCGCAATTGCCAGGCAGGGGCAGCGCGGTGTCATGGCGTGATGAACATCTGCAGGAACAGGCGCGGGCGCGGGTCGCTGCCGTCGGTGGTGGGAACGCGGCTGCCACGCCAGGCCAGCGACGCGTTCAGGCCCAGGCCACCACTGGACCAGGACAGGCCAAAGCCAGTGGCGTGCAATTCGGGGTCGTTGCCGGGCTGCCGATTGGGGCCGCGATTGACCAGGCCACCGCCGTAGTCGCGGAACAGCGAACCGACGACGTTGCCGCCCAGGAAGTCGAGCGCATAACGCACCTCAAGCGATGCCACTGCGCCGTGGTCTACCGATGCTTCGCCTGATGCATAGGAGCGCACCGCCCCCGGGCCGCCGAGACCCAGTTTTTCAGAGCTGTCCAGCGTGGTGCCGGTCTTCTGGGCCGACAAGCGGCCGTACAGGCTCCAGGGCCCGCTAATGGCCTGCTGGCGCACCAGTTGCACGCCCAGCTTGTGCCATTCACGGCGCGGCGCAGCGGCCGGCAGGGCTGAGTCATGCACCCGCAACTGTCCCAGCGTCACCGTGGCACTGCCGGCAGACAACCCGCCAATGCTGTCACGGTAGTCGAAGCTGCCGCCGATGTCGCCGCTGTCGTTGCGCTTGGTGATGAGCGCATTGGGGACGATCTGCTGGTCATCACGCAGGCGCTTGTGGTCGAAGCCGGCCTTCAGATAGATGCTGTTGTCGGCGGTGCGCCGCAGCGGATAGCTGGCATCGAAGCCGACTGCGTCGGCCTGGCCCACCGCGCCCAGCGCGGCAAAGTTGCCGGCCAGTGCGTACTGCACACGCGACAGGTTGGCACCCAGCTTCCAGCCGTCACCGCCCACCGGCACGCTGGTGCTCAGGCTGCCGGTGATGAGGCTGCCCTTGTTGGACACCGCACCACGTGCGGTGATGCTGTCGCCCCAGCCAAAAAGGTCACGGAACTGCAACGTCAGGGTGGCGCGGTATTCGCCGGTGGACTTGGTGCCGTGGTTGTTGATTTCCGCGCGCACTTCGAGCGGTTCGTCTTCGGCCACCGACACCACCATGTCAGCGCCGCCGGTGGTGGCGCCAGGTGTGAAGGCGGCGCGGGCCGTCACGCCGGGCATGTCGCCCAGCAGCAGCAGCTTGCGTTCCACGTCGGCCTGCAGCAGTGGGCCGGGCGCAGTGAGGCTGTCGGTGTGTGCCTGGATCACGACGTCGCGCAGCCGCACGTCCTGGGCGGTGACGATCTGCACGCCTTCAAGACGACCTTCCAGGACCGCCAGTTCAATCACACCGTCGGCCACGCGCTGCGCCGGCAGGTAGGCGTAGCTCAGCAGGTGGCCGCTCGCCTGGTAGTGGCGCGTCAAGGCGCCTGCGGCTTCGTTGAGGCCAGCGATATCCAGCCGCTTGCCGACCCAGGGCTTGACGAGTTCCGCCAGCTGGGCGGCGGGGTAGGAAGTGGCGCCGCTGATGCGGAAGTCTGACACCGTGACGCTGACGCCGTCGGGCAGGTTCAGTGTCGGCCGCACGGGGGCTTCGATCAGGCGTGGCGCTGTCTGCGTGGGCAGGGCAGGGGGCGCGGGGCGGCGGGTCTCTTCCAGCAACTGGCCTGAACTGGGTGGGGTTTGCGCCTGCGCCCCTGTGGCTGCGGCCAGCAGCGTGAGCAGCGGCGCGCTCACGCCCCAGATGGCCCGAGAAAGCTGGCTACGAAGGTTGTGCAGTGGAGGCTTGGGCAACATCAGTGTCCCGTGGTCTGGCGATGGGGTGGTGGGCATGTGCGATTGGTGGCGAAAAAGCGGCGATCTAGCGACGATCTAGCGACGATCTAGCGGCGGGAAAGCTTGTCCAGCAGCGCCAGCAGTTGGCGTTCAGCCGGCGCGAAGCTCTTGTCCTTGGCCAGCAGCGTTTGCAGGGCTGTCACGGCGGCGTCCAGCTGGCCGGCGTCGGCCATCGCAAGGGCGCCGTCGTAGGCTTGCCAGGATGCAGCCGCGTATGCCGTGCCAAGAGCGGTGCCTGGCGCGGCCGTGCCGCCCAAGGCACGCGCAAGCCGGCGGTTCATGGGTTCAACTTGTTGCATCACGGATAGCAGTGAAGACGTTGTTTCGTCGGAAAACAGGACACGCGAGGTGGCGGTGTCCACCACCCGCACGTGCACCTGCACCTCGTCGCCCAGCACGAAGTAACCACCAAACACCATCCGGCCGGCACCAACGATGCGGCCCAGGCGCACCCGCGCGTCTTCATCCGCCAGTTGCGTGGCGGAGACCTTCTGTTCCGCCAGCAGGTCCTTCAGCTTTTGCCTTTCCAGCACCGGCAGCCCTGCCACTTGCAGCAAGGACACGGTCAGGTTTTCTGACAGGGAGCGTTTCAGGAAGTCAGCCGTCGCTCCCGGCTGCCCGGCGTTGGGCGATTGGTTGTCGAAGTCCCACACGACCACGGCGGTTGGCGCGGCGCCCTGCGATCGAGTCTGTGCCAGTGCACCCGCATCGACGCCCGCAAGCAGAGCCATCAAGCCAATCACCCGCACCGCCGAAAACGCCTTCAGCCGAACGCGGTGCAAAACACCGGCCGGCTGCGGGATGAGCGCCGTGGCGGCTTTCATTCCTTGCGCGCGATGATCCTCTGGTTCTTTTCCAGCGGAGCCTTGGCGTCGGCGACGCGGCCGTAGGCCAGCAGTTCCTGGACTTCGGTGACGGTGACTTGGGCAATGCGGTTTTCGCGGTAACCCAGGACGCGGCCGTTCAGTTCGATTGGCTCTCCGCGCGTCAACACGTTGAAGCTCTGGCCCGCCGCCAGGCCGTGTTTCTTGCCCAGGTTGATGATGGCGCGTTCACCTTCCACAGCCACGATGCGGCCCTTCAGGGGGTATTTGTCCTGCACCGTCTGTGCCACGGATTTGGCGATGGTGGCGGCCAGTTCGGTGGGGTTGGGCGCGCCTGTGTGGGTGGCGTTCATGCGCTCTGACCGCACAAGAGCCAGCTGCGTGGTTTCGGTGTCGATGGCACGCACCGCTGCGGTCACCGCGTTGCCCTGCGTGGTGAGCACGCCCGACACCATCATGCGCGCCGCCAGCACGCGGCCAAGCTTGATCTGGGTGTCCTGGTCGGCGACTTCGGACGAACCCAGCTTCACCTCGGCCAGCACCTTGTCGAGCAGGCGGCGTTCGACGATCGTGAAGCCGCGCGCCTGCAGTTCACGAATCAGTTCTTGCTGCACCACGGCTTCCAGGCCGATGCGGCCACTGCCCCCAGTGATGCCGGGCAGTGTCTGATCCTGGAACGGCAGCACGCTCAGCGCCATCACCGGGGATGTCCAGTCGTCTGCAGAACCCATGTTGGCGGGCCTGGCGGAGGGCGAGCGAAACTGCGCGGCCAAGTCCTTGACGGCGCTGTCGATGTAGGTCTGGCGCGCGCGGTCCTGCTCGTCGGCCAGGGCTTCCTGCGTCTGGTGCATCAGCGCGGCGGTCATCAGGTCCGCTGGGTCCAGCGCCTGGGCCCGCTCAGCACGGCCTTGGCGCGCACCGACTGCCCGTTGTCGTTGAGCGTGACGGCCAAGTTGCTCAGCGCTTCCACCGATTGCGGATTTTCGCGGCTGGCGCGTTCGTAACTCTTGATGGCGGCTTGCGGATCCACCTTGCGTTGGCTGTTGCCTACGGCCACCAGGGCGTTGGCCTTCTGCCAGGAAAAGTCCGCCGAAGTCTGGCCGCCAGCAGCCTGCTGCAAGGCGACCTGTGCCGCCTGCGGTTGGCCAGTGCCAGCCAGTGCCCGGAAGCGGATCAAGTACGCCGCGCTGCGGGTGGGCGCCTTGGCAATGATGTCGTTGGCCTCCGCCAGCGCACCGTTTGTGTCGCCCCGCGACAGCAGCACTTCGGCGGCGCCTTCGCGGCCCATCCATGCCACTTCCGGGTGGCTAGCGCCGGCCAGCGCGCGGAAGATGCGTTCGGCGTCATCCAGCTTGCCTTGGCGCAGCAGTTCGTAGCCCCTTTCAGCGCGTGCGATCTGCTCCACACCGGCAGGCGGCGGCAGCACCGTCGGGCCAGCTTTGACCGACGGGCCTGCGGCGAAGAAGGTGAAGTCGCCTTCCAGCGATGTGCTTTCCCATGGCACCTGGCCGCCGTTGGAGTCCAGCCGCACGCCAAGGCGCACGCGTTTGAAGACCTCTTCGATCGACAAGCCCGGCCTTTCGATGTTGGCCAGCAGGTGCTGCGTGTACAGGCCGTTGGTGCCGCGGCCATCACTGGCCACGCTGCCGGGTGCGGTAGCAAAGGCTACCAACGAGCCGATGGGTGCATCGACTTGGGACAGGCCGCCACTGTTGGAACGTGAACTGCGGGCGAAGGGGTTGTCGCGACAAGCGTCGAGGATGACGACGTTGATGCGGTTCTTCGCCGTCTCCATCTTGTCCAGCACCTGCTGGACGTCCACTGCCTTGTAAGGAACCTCGTCTTCGCGCTTGATGTCGCTGCCAACCGGCATCAGGAAATTGCGGCCCTTGATCTGCACGCCATGGCCAGCGAAATAAAAGAGGCCTGCACCGCCGGCCTTCAGGCGGTCGCCGAAGACGCTGACGGCGTCCTGCAACTGCTTCTGCGTGGCGTTGATCTTCAGGTCCACCGTGAAGCCGGCTTTTTCCAGCACCTTGGCCACGGCGGTGGCGTCGTTGACCGAATTCAGCAGCGGTGCGCTGGCGTAGCCTGCATTGCCAACGACAAGCGCATGGCGCGGTTCTTGGGACGGCACTGCGGCGAAGGCTGCGTGCATTGCACAGAACAGCAATGCGGCGAACCAAGCCTTCCAGAGCCTTGGCGTGCGAAGGCGCGGTTCTTTGGACATCTGCGGACCCCTCAGTGGTGAATTACCGCAGGGCTCTGACGGCCCTGCTGGCAATGTGAAGGGAATCGTAAGGCAAGCGCAGAAGCCGGCAACCTTCATTCAGAGGAGTTGCCGTCTTCAGTCAGGGGGCCCCTTGTGGGGGTGAACTGGGGGATAAACCGGGAGATAACCCGAGGCCTACCGCGCAAATTCAGGTCTTCGGACCCGAAACCTTGTGGCGCATCAGTCGGCCATGTTCGCGCACCCAGTCACGCTTCTTTTCGGTGTTGCGCTTGTCGTGCTCGGCCTTGCCCTTGGCCAGCGCGATCTCGGCCTTCACGCGGCCGTCCTTGTAGTGCAGATTCAGCGGCACCAGTGTGAAGCCCTTCTGCTCGACCTTGCCCACCAGACGTCGAATCTGTTCCTTGTGCATCAACAGTTTTTTCGTCCGGTCGGCCTCGGGCTGCACGTGGGTAGATGCGGAACCCAGCGCATTGATGCGGCAGCCGATGAGAAAGAGCTCACCGTTGCGGATGTGCACATAGCCGTCCGTCAATTGCACTTGCCCGGCGCGGATCGCCTTGACCTCCCAGCCAGCCAGCACCATGCCGGCTTCGAACTGCTCTTCGATGCTGTACTCAAAGCGGGCGCGGCGGTTTTCGGCAATGTTGGCCATCAAGTGGCCACAGCAGGGCGGCTGTGGCGGGCTCCTAGAATGACGCCATTGTATGAAGCATGTGCGCAAGTCAGTCCTGCTCTGGTACTCGCCCCGCGAGATGTACGACCTCGTAACGGGCATCGCCAGCTACCCAGAATTCTTGCCGTGGTGCGACCGCGCCGATCTGGTGCAGACCCATGAAGACGGCGTCACTGCCAAGCTGGGCCTGGCCTACATGGGCGTGCGGCACAGCTTCACCACGCGCAATGTGCAGGTGGCCCCTGATTCGGTGAAGGTGCGGTTGGTGGACGGGCCGTTTTCCGTGCTCGACGGCACCTGGCTCTTCAAGGCACTGGGCCGGCCTGGCAGTGAACAGCCGGCTTGCAAGATTGAATTCGACCTCCGCTACGCCTTCGCCAGTCTTGCGCTGGAAGCTTTGGTAAGCCCCGTGTTCGACCGCGTGGCCAACACCTTTGTCGAATCTTTCGTGCGCCGGGCGGAGGACGTCTATGGCCCCCGCTGACCGGGTTCGCATTGAAGTGGTCTACTGCCCGCAGCCGGGCGTGACCGACCGGGTGGCACTCGAGCTGCCACCTGGTGCCACATTGGGCGACGCCGTGCGGCTCAGTGGCCTGGTGCCGCGTCACAACCTGCACGCCGACTGCCTGAAGGTGGGGGTCTGGAGCCGCGTCGAGGACTTGCAAACCGTGCTGCGCGACCAGGACCGGGTGGAGATCTACCGGTCGCTTCAGGTGGACCCGAAAGAATCGCGGCGCCAGCGGTACAAGAGTCAGAAGCGCCAGAAGGCGCCGTCAGCGGCAGTCTGAGGCCACGACTTCACGGGCCCGTCGCTGTTCATCTGCCCGGCCCTTGTCGTCCAGCACCTCGCGGTCGCCTTTTTCGTTGGTGCGCGAGATGCGCTGGCCCGAATCCAGCGCCACCAGGTGGCCGCGCGCAGCACGGCAGTTCTCTGCGCGCTGCGTTGACATGCGTTCTTCTTCGGCTTTGGCCTTGGCCGCCTGCTCTTGTTCAGCGCTGCGCTTGCGGGCCAGGACTTCGCGCTCCAGCGCCGTGGGCGGTGCTGACGCTGCACCAGGAGCGGCAGGCGCCGCGCTGCCTTCGGCACCTGAAGCGGGTGCAGCCGCTTGCACGGCTGCAGTGGCGGTGCGGCGCGCGTCGGCGGCGGGCCGGCTGAGGATGTCCTTGTCCGGCACGTCCCTGGGCGGCGGGCGGTCACTGGCGTTGACCTGACCATTCTTGTCGCGCCAGCGCCACTGGGCATCAGCGGCGGGTGACAGCGCCATCAGCAGCGTGGCCAGAGCCAGCGGCAGCGCGAAGGTGGACGCGCAGCGCCTGGCGGTTTTGAACCCAAGGGATCGGGTCGGCAGTGCATTGATCATTGGCAGAGTTTATGCCTGCCGCCCTGCAGCTTCACCCAGCTTCAGGCCGCGAATGTCTCAAGGCGTGAGCGCAGCACGGCCTCTCTATAATTCGCTTTTGAGTCTGGAGTCTTTTTCATGCGCCTACTCGGCAAAGCGCTCACCTTCGACGATGTGTTGTTGGTGCCGGCCTTCTCCCAGGTGTTGCCCCGCGACACCAGCCTTGCAACCCCGCTTACACGCAACATCCGCCTGAACCTGCCGCTGGTGTCGGCGGCGATGGACACGGTGACTGAAGCCCGACTGGCCATCGCCATCGCGCAAGAGGGCGGCATCGGCATCGTGCACAAGAACCTCACGCCCAGGCAGCAAGCGGCCGAGGTCGCACGTGTCAAGCGTTATGAATCCGGCCTGCTGCGCGACCCCATCACCGTACCACCCACGGCCAGTGTGCGTGAAGTCATGGCACTGTCGCGCCAGCATGGTGTGTCGGGTTTCCCGGTCGTCGATGGCAAGACAGTCGTCGGCATCGTCACCAACCGCGATCTGCGTTTTGAGACCCGCCTGGACCTGCCGGTGCGCGACATCATGACCCCGCGTGAACGCCTGGTGTGGGTGCGCGAAGGCGCTTTGCCTGAAGAAGGCAAGGCGCTGATGCACCAGCACCGGCTGGAGCGGGTGCTGGTGGTCAGTGACAGTTTTGAGTTGCGCGGCCTGATGACGGTGAAGGACATCACCAAGCAGACCGACTTTCCGAACGCCGCGCGCGACGCACACGGCAAGCTGCGCGTGGGCGCCGCTGTCGGCGTGGCCGAAGGCACCGAAGAGCGTGTCGAACTGCTGGTGAAGGCCGGCGTCGATGTGCTGGTGGTAGACACCGCACACGGCCACAGCGCTGGCGTCATCGACCGCGTGCGCTGGGTCAAGCGTCACTACCCGCATGTGGATGTGATCGGCGGCAACATCGCCACCGCAGCCGCTGCGTTGGCGCTGGCCGAAGCTGGCGCTGATGCCGTGAAAGTGGGCATCGGCCCGGGGTCGATCTGCACCACGCGCATCGTCGCCGGCGTGGGCGTGCCGCAGATCATGGCCATTGCCAACGTCGCCGAAGCGCTGCGCGGCAGCGGCGTGCCGCTGATTGCCGACGGCGGCATCCGCTATTCCGGCGACATCGCCAAGGCGGTGGCGGCAGGCGCCAGCAGCGTGATGATGGGCAGCATGTTCGCCGGCACCGAAGAAGCGCCGGGCGAGACTATCCTGTATCAGGGCCGCACCTACAAAAGCTACCGCGGCATGGGCAGCATGGGTGCCATGCAGCAGGGCAGCGCCGACCGCTACTTCCAAGAAGTCAGCGAAGGAAGCGGCAACAACCCCAGCACCGCCAAGCTGGTGCCCGAAGGCATCGAAGGCCAGGTGCCGTACAAGGGCTCGGTCGTGCAAATAATCTTCCAGATGGCGGGCGGACTGCGCGCGTCGATGCACTACTGCGGTTGCGCCAGCATTGCCGACATGCAGGCGCGCGCCGAGTTCGTCGAGATCACCACCGCCGGCATCCGTGAGAGCCACGTTCATGACGTGCAAATCACGAAAGAGGCCCCGAACTACCGCATGGAATGACGGCGATCTGAGCGACTGATGACTCCTGATATTGCAGTTGCGGGTCGGCCTGCGGCCATGCGTTTCATCATGCTGGTGGTGCTGATCGACATGCTGGCCGTCGGCCTGATCGTGCCGGTGTTGCCGCCGCTGGTGGGCAAGTTCACCAGCAGCCCGTCGGAGCAAACTTACTGGTACGGATTGATCGCGTTTTCTTACGCCATCGCCAGCTTCTTCGGTGCGCCGATTCTGGGCGCGCTGTCGGATCGCTATGGCCGTCGGCCGATCTTGCTGCTGGGGTTTTGCGGCTTGGCCTTGAACTTCTTCAGCACCGCGCTGGCCACCACCGGCTGGATGCTGGTGGCCTCACGCCTGGTGGGCGGCGCAATGCAGGCCAACGCGGCGGTGGCCAACGCCTATGTCGCCGACATCACGCCGCCAGAACAGCGCGCCAAGCGATTCGGTTTGCTGGGTGCGATGTTCGGCATCGGGTTCATCCTGGGCCCGGTGCTGGGCGGCATTCTGGGCGGTATCGACCTGCAGTTGCCATTTTTCGTCGCCGGCGGCCTGGCGTTGATCAACCTGGCCTACGGCTACTTCGTGTTGCCGGAATCGCTGGCACCCGACCAGCGCCGCGTGGTGGACTGGCGGCGCGCCAACCCGCTCAGTTCGCTCAAGCAACTGGCTCAACTGAAGGGTGTGGGCCTGCTGGTGGGGGTGATGGCCTGTGCCGGCCTGGCACAGTTCACGCTGTACACGACGTGGGTGCTGTACACCACCTTCAAGTTCAGCTGGGGCCCGACGGAAAACGGCTGGTCGCTGTTTGCGGTGGGCATCGTCTCGGCGCTGGTGCAGGGCGTGTTGCTGGGGCGTTTGTTGAAACGGTTTACGCCGCAGCGCCTGGCCGTGTGGGGTCTCGTGTCTTCGACGCTGGCCTTTGCGGCTTGGGGCCTGGCCACCGAGGGTTGGATGATGTACCCAGTGATTTTCGCCAACCTGCTGGGCGCCGCCGTGGCGGCCACGATGCAAAGCCTGATCTCCAGCGCCGCAGACAGCCGCAACCAAGGCCAGACGATGGGCGCGCTCAGCGGCCTGAGCAGCCTCACCGCCGTCATCGCGCCCGCATTCGGCGCGCCGCTGCTGGGCATGGTGTCGCACTTGCCGGCCGGCGACTGGCGCATCGGCGCGCCCATGTATTTCTGCGCCGCTCTGCAGGCACTGGCCCTGCTGCTCGCCATCATCCACTTCCGCCGCACGCCGCAACCTGCCACGGCGGCAATGCACGCCGCACCCTGAACACCATGCACGACAAGATCCTCATACTTGACTTTGGCTCCCAGGTGACACAGCTCATCGCGCGCCGCGTGCGCGAGGCGCATGTCTACTGCGAAATCCACCCGAACGACGTCACCGATGACTTCGTCAAGGCCTTCGCGCCCAAAGCCATCATCCTGTCGGGCAGCCACGCCAGCACCTACGAAGAGCACGACCTGCGCGCCCCGCAAGCGGTGTGGGACAGCGGCGTGCCGGTGCTGGGCATCTGCTACGGCATGTTCACGATGGCGGTGCAGCAGGGCGGGCAAGTGGAAGCCAGCGCGCACCGCGAATTTGGGTATGCCGAAGTGCGCGCGCACGGCCACACAAAATTGCTGGACGGCATCCAGGACTTCAGCATCGCCGGACCGGAGGGCAAAAGCCACGGCATGCTCAAGGTGTGGATGAGCCACGGCGACAAAATCACTGCGCTGCCGCCAGGCTTCAAGCTGATGGCCAGCACCCCCAGCTGCCCCATTGCAGGCATGGCGGATGAGGCCCGCGGCTATTACGGCGTGCAGTTCCACCCCGAGGTCACGCACACTGTGCAGGGCAAGGCGCTGATCGAGCGCTTTGTGCTGGGCATTGCCGGCGCCAGGCCCAACTGGGTCATGCGCGACCACATCGCCGAAGCAGTGGCGCGCATCCGCGACCAGGTGGGCGACGAAGAGGTGATCCTGGGCCTGTCGGGCGGCGTGGACTCCAGCGTCGCCGCGGCCCTGATCCACCGCGCCATCGGCGATCAACTCACCTGCGTCTTTGTCGACCATGGCCTGCTGCGCCTGAACGAAGGCGATATGGTGATGCAGATGTTTGTCGGGCAGATGCACGCCAAGGTCATCCGAGTCGATGCCAGCGAGTTGTTCTTGGGCAGGTTGGCAGGCGTCACCGACCCGGAGGCCAAGCGCAAGATCATCGGCGGCGAATTCGTCACCGTCTTCAAGCAGGAAGCCGCCAAGCTCACGCAGGCCGGTGCCCGAGGTGCAAAGTGGCTTGCGCAAGGCACCATCTATCCGGACGTGATCGAAAGCGGCGGCGCCAAGACGAAAAAGGCCGTCACCATCAAGAGTCACCACAACGTGGGCGGCCTTCCTGAACAGCTGGGCCTGAAGCTGCTGGAACCGCTGCGCGACCTGTTCAAGGACGAAGTGCGTGAATTGGGCGTGGCCCTGGGCCTGCCGCCCGAGATGGTCTACCGCCACCCTTTCCCGGGCCCGGGCCTGGGCGTGCGCATCCTCGGTGAAGTGAAGCGCGAATACGCCGACCTGTTGCGCCGTGCCGACGCCATCTTCATCGACGAATTGCGCGCGTTCATCGACCCGACCAGCGGCAAGAGCTGGTACGACCTGACGAGCCAGGCCTTTACGGTTTTCCTGCCCGTCAAGAGCGTGGGCGTGATGGGCGATGGCCGCACCTATGACTACGTCGTCGCACTGCGCGCGGTGCAGACCAGCGACTTCATGACAGCCGACTGGGCTGAACTGCCCTATGCGCTACTCCGACAAGTCAGCTCTCGCATCATCAACGAAGTGCGCGGCATCAACCGCGTGACATATGACGTGAGCAGCAAACCGCCAGCGACGATTGAGTGGGAATAACTTAGGCTCGTGTCAGGTCGTCCCATGCAGTCCGGATTTTCCTCGAAAAGCAACCCCTGATAGGCAGTTAGCGTCTCACCCGGTCCCGAGCCGCCACAGCAAAGTCCGCCGAAGACTGCGGTATTGTTGGCGGTGCAGAAGAGCCGGCTCTTGAACGACCCAGGTTGCTACCGTCAAATGACTTGACGGTACCGACTCTCGGAATCATTCGGGGGACTTGATGCTCGCTGACATGCAGTTGCGGGCGCTGAAGCCCACGGGAAAGATCTACAAGGTTGCCGATCAGCAGGGGCTGTATGTCGCCGTCACGCGCACAGGGTTGGCGAGCTTCCGCTTCGAAAGTCGGTTTATGACCGGAACCTAGCGGGCGAGTTTGGCCGTTTGAAGCTTGACGAAATCACGCCGGTGCGCTTGATGGCGAGGTGCGAAAAGATCAAAGAACGGGGAGCAGCAGCGCCAGCTGTGAATTCGCGTGAGATCGTGCTTCAGGTCTACCGATTCATCCAGGCTCGGGGTTTGAAGATCGAGAACCCTGCGGAAGCAATCAGGCCGAGCGCCATTGCCACGTTCAAGGCTCGCGACCGAGCACTTTCACCATCCGAGATCTACACGTTCTTCAACGCGTTTGACCAGACAGCGACCATGCCGACGCTCCGCTTGGCAATCAAGTTCATGCTGCTCACGCTGGTACGCAAGTCGGAGTTCATTGGGGCAACCTGGGATGAGGCGAATTTTCAGCTTGACCCCCCGCCGTGTACCGCGCCTGGCGGTTCGATCCGTGCTTCATAAGTTCTGACGCAGACGCGGTGTGTATCAAGACAGAGTCGCTTGACCGAGGCTTCGTGAGGACGCAGGGCCGCAATCCAGCCCTGTTCATCGTCTTGCGGCGCAGACTCACTCGGTCATTGAAAGACAGCCAGAGAACGACAAGCTCTTGTGCCGAAACCCGGGCGGCGTGTCGGCATCAGCGCTGCAGCTTGACCCGGAGGGTGGCCGGTGCCGAGGACTTGTTGCTCCACATCCAGCAGTAGTCCTGATCAATCTTCGTGACCAGCGTGTCTTTCGCTG
>JAYSYB010000287.1:0-1674 GCA_043716775.1 Rubrivivax sp. | reverse complement strand
AAGCCTTCCGCCACCACTCCTACCTGTCTGAAATTGCCACCGGCGTCATCGTGGGCCTGGGTGTCAACGGCTACCGGCTGGCGCTGGCGCATGCGCTTTCGCTGCGGCCAGACACCAGCGCATGAGGCCAGCGCGTCAGGCCAGCGATCGAGGCTCGCCCCAATAACAAGCAGGGCCTGCACGCAAGGCCTGTGAAACCGAGGACTTTTCCAAGATGGATCTGCGAAAACTGAAGACGCTGATTGACCTGGTGTCTGAATCCAACATCTCCGAACTTGAAATCACCGAAGCCGAAGGCAAGGTGCGCATTGTCAAAGCTGCGCAGGCCGGGCCGGTGGTGGCCGCAGCACCTTTGGCCCCGCCCGTGGTGGCCACCGCCGCGTCGCTGGCAGCAGCGTCTGCCGCCGCCGCCGTGGCTGCAGAAGCGGCCGCCGAGGCCGAAGGCAAGATCATCAAGTCACCCATGGTGGGCACCTTTTACCGCTCAGCCAGCCCGGGCGCGAAGGCTCTTGCAGAGCTGGGCGACAACCTGAAGGTGGGCCAGCCGGTGTGCATCATCGAAGCCATGAAGATCATGAATGAGATCGAGGCTGACTGCGACGGCAAGGTGCTGCGCATCCTGTGCGAAAACGGCCAGGCCGTTGAATTCGGGCAGCCCTTGTTCATCGTCGAATAGGGCGGCTGCGTGTTCAAGAAAATTCTGATCGCCAACCGCGGCGAGATTGCCTTGCGGATCCAGCGCGCCTGCCGTGAAATGGGCATCAAGTCGGTGGTCGTCTATTCCGAAGCCGACCGCGAAGCCAAGTACGTGAAGCTGGCCGACGAAGCGGTGTGCATCGGGCCTGCGGCCTCGGCGTTGAGCTACCTCAACATGCCAGCCATCATCGCCACGGCCGAAGTGACTGACGCCGAAGCCATCCACCCGGGCTACGGCTTCCTGAGCGAAAACGCCGACTTTGCCGAGCGCGTGGAGCGCAGCGGATTTGTCTTCATCGGCCCCACGCCCGACGCCATCCGCCTGATGGGCGACAAGGTCTCGGCCAAGCAGGCCATGATCAAGAGCGGCGTGCCTTGTGTGCCCGGCAGCGAAGCAGCACTGCCCGACGACCCGAAGGAAATCATCCGCCAGGCGCGTGCCATCGGCTACCCGGTGATCATCAAGGCCGCTGGCGGTGGCGGTGGCCGTGGCATGCGCGTGGTGCACACCGAAGCCGCGCTGATCCACGCCGTGCAGACCACGCGCGCCGAAGCCGGTGCCGCCTTTGGCAACCCGGCCGTGTACATGGAAAAGTTCCTGGAGCGCCCGCGCCACATTGAAATCCAGGTCCTGGCCGACAGCTTCAAGAACGCGGTCTGGCTCGGTGAACGCGACTGCTCGATGCAGCGCCGCCACCAGAAGATCATTGAAGAAGCGCCGGCGCCGGGCATCCCGCGGCGCGTGATTGAAAAGATCGGCGAACGCTGCGCGGCGGCGTGCAAGAAGATCGGCTACCGCGGCGCGGGCACCTTCGAATTCCTGTTTGAAGACGGCGAGTTCTTCTTCATCGAAATGAACACCCGCGTGCAGGTGGAACACCCGGTGACGGAGATGGTGACCGGCATCGACATCGTGCAGATGCAGATCCGCATCGCCGCTGGCGAAAAGCTGCCGTTCACGCAACGCGCCATCCAGAT
>JAYSYB010000286.1:0-5346 GCA_043716775.1 Rubrivivax sp. | reverse complement strand
ATAGATGTCGCGGGTGAGCTGCTGGCTCTTCTGACTGAGACGCTCGATCTCGTCGCTGATGTCCACGGCCGATTCGTTCTGCACATAGCGCAGTTCGTCGATCTTGGACTCAAGTTCCGAGATCGGGTTTTCAAATTCCAGGAAGTGGCGCTTGGACAATTTTCAGTACTCCACCGGCAACGGGTCGAGGCTTCGCCAAATATACCAAGTGGCCACCGAACGAAAAGGCGCCCACGCTTCGCCGACTTCGCGCGCTTCGGCGCGCGAGACCGGTTCACCGCTGAAGTAGTTCAGGCTGATGCCCTTGAGCAGGCCCAGGTCGTCCAGCGGCAGCACGTTGGGGCGCATCAGGTGGAAGATCAGGAACATCTCTGCCGTCCAGCGGCCGATGCCGCGGATCGACACCAGCTCCGCAATGATGGCCTCGTCATCCATCAGTTGCCACTGCGCCACGTGGCCATCCTTGTCATGGAAGTGCCGCGCCAAGTCCAGCAGGTATTCGGTCTTGCGCCCCGACAGGCCCGCTTCGCGCATGCGGGCCACAGGCAGCGCTTGCACACACGACGGCAGCAGGTGGGTCGGAGTACCGCCCACGGCGGCCGCAAAGCGGTCATAAGCCGACTGCGCAGCCTTGACGGAAATCTGCTGACCCACGATCGACCGCGCCAGCGTGGTGAAGGCGTCGCCGCGGCTGCGCAGGCGTGCTTCGCCAAAGCGCGGAATCAACTTCTTCATCTTGCGGTCGCGCTTGGACAAATGTTTGCAGGCGTCGTCCCAATAGTCGGGTGTGAAGTCCAGCGTGATGGCGGGCGCCACGACGGGTGCAATGTCTACCGTGGCCACGGCGGCGGGGGTGGCAGCGCGCAGGGCTGCGGTCTTGGGCATGGGTATTTGGCTAGGGCTAGGGCTAGGGCTAGGGCTAGGGCTAGGGCTAGGGCTAGGGCTTCAGGCTCGCACCCAGGTCGTGCCCTGCGCCGAGTCCTTGAGCTCGATGCCCATCGCCGCCAGTTCCTTGCGGATGCCGTCGGCCAGTACAAACTCTCGCGCATTTTTAGCGGTCTGCCGTGCGTCGATGCGGCTTTGCACAAAGGCTTCATCGACGGCGCCACTGCCCTGCAGATAGTCGCGCGGCACGGCTTGCAACACACCCAGCGTGGCGCCCAGTGCCTTCAGCAACGCGGCGTCTGCTGTGGCGCCGCGGTTGATGGCGGTGGCCAGTTCAAACAGCACGGCCAGCGCGCCGGGCGTGTTGAAGTCATCGTCCATCGCCGCCTTGAAGGCAGTCGCGCGCGGCTCGGCCCAGTCGATGGTGGTCAGGGTCGGCACGGGGCCAGCGCTGTCCAGCGCTGTGTAAAGCCGCTTGAGCGCGCTGCGCGCTTCGTCAAGCAGCGTGTCGCTGAAGTTGAAAGGGCTGCGGTACTGCGTGCGCAGCATGAAGAACCGAACCGATTCGCCGTCAAAGTGCTTCAGCACGTCCTCGATGGTGAAGAAGTTTCCAAGCGACTTCGACATTTTGGTGTCGTCAACGTTGAGGAAGCCGTTGTGCATCCACGTCCGCACAAATTCGCCGCCCGCACCTTCGCTCTGCGCAATCTCGTTTTCGTGGTGCGGAAACTGCAGGTCCATGCCGCCGCCGTGGATGTCGAAAGGCGCGCCGAGCAAACTTTGACTCATCGCCGAACATTCGATGTGCCAGCCCGGCCGCCCCGCACCGTAGGTGCTGGACCACTTGGCGTCTTCGGGCTCACTGTCCTTGGCCGACTTCCACAGCACAAAGTCCAGCGGGTCTTCCTTGTCGCCCAGCACCGCCACACGTTCACCGGCGCGCAATTCATCAAGCGACTTGCCCGACAGCTTGCCGTAGCCGGCAAAACGCCGCACCGCAAAGTTGACGTCGCCACCTTCAGCCTGGTAGGCCAGGCCCTTGTCTTGCAACTGGCTGATCATTGAAAGCATTTGCGGCACGTAGTCGGTAGCGCGCGGCTCGTGCGTGGGCGCGGCTGCGCCCAGCGCCGCGAAGTCGCGGTGCATGGCAGCGATCATTTCGTCGGTGAGCACGCGGATGCTGATGCCGCGTTCCACGGCACGGCGGATGATCTTGTCTTCGATGTCGGTGATGTTGCGCACGTAGTTGACCCGGTAACCGCTGGCCAGCAACCAGCGGTAGACCACGTCAAAGGCCAGCACCATACGAGCATGGCCCAGGTGGCACAGGTCGTATACCGTGATGCCGCAGACGTACATGCGCACGTGGCCGGGCTCAATGGGCACGAAATATTCAAGCCGGCGGGTCAGCGTGTTGTGGATGCGGAGCGTCATGGGTGCGGTGGTGGATCGTCTGTCGCGGCGTCTGTCGCGGCGTCTGATGCAACGTCTGAAGCGCCGTCTGATGCGCCGCTTCCCCCCGTGTTGTCAGTACCGTCTGGCGCCACGGTTTCGCGCAGGGCGAAGTGCGTCGATAGAATTGAGTTTCAGTATAGCGGTGGCCCCGCTGGCAACCCCTGCCGCGCAGGCTTCCATTAAGCAGCTTCATGCCCGTAAATTTGTTCTTGACAGGCTGCCTTCAAGCGGCATTGCTCACCGCCCTTCTGGCAGGGCGGCCGGCTGCGGCCGACGTGGTCAGCGATGTACACGGCCTGCTGGCCAAAGGCGAATTGGCGGCGGCACTGCGGGTGGCCGACTCTGCTGTGCAAACCAATCCGCGCGATGCGCAGTCGCGCTTTTTGCAAGCCGTGGTGCTGATGGACCTGCAGCGCTCTGACGACGCCTTGGCGGCATTCACGCGGGTCGCGCAGGAATTCCCTGAACTGCCCGAGCCCTTCAACAACATCGCCCTGCTGCAGGTGCGAGCAGGCCGCCTGGAGCTGGCTCGCCAGGCGCTGGAAATTGCGTTGCGCAACGACCCTGGCCACCGTGCGGCGCGAGCCAACCTGGGCGAGGTGCATCTGATGCTGGCTGTGCAGGCTTGGCAGCAGGCGGCCAGTGGCGCGCCGCCAGATGCGCGGCTGCAACGCAAGCTCGACGCGGCGCGCGCCCTGCTCGGCACTGCCGCGCTGCCCTCACGCTAGACCGCCTAGACTTGTCAACTCAGACCGCCAGCGGTCCATACGGAGACCCTCCTCTTGAAAGTCCTTACCCCCACGTGGCTTGCCCCCGCCATCACAGCTGCGTTGATGACCCTGGCGCTGCCCTGCATGGCGCAGAAAGTGCGCCTGACTACCAGCGCTGGCGACATCGTCATCGAGCTTGAATCCGAGAAGGCACCCAAGACGGTGTCCAACTTCCTTCAGTACGTGCGCGCGGGCCACTACGACGGCACTGTCTTCCACCGCGTCATAGAGACCTTCATGATCCAGGGCGGCGGCTACAAAGCCGACCTGAGCGAGAAGCCGGTGCGCTCACCGATTGCGCTGGAAAGCCGCACGGGCCTGTCCAACGTGCGCGGCACGCTGGCCATGGCCCGAACTGGCAACCCCGATTCGGCCACGTCTCAGTTCTTTGTCAACGTTGTTGACAACCTGTTCCTGGACCAACCCAATTCGCGCGACGGCAATGGCTACGCGGTGTTTGGCAAAGTGGTCGACGGCATGGACGTGGTCGACAAGATCAGGGCCACGCCCACCCAGCCGCAAGGCATGCACCAGAACCTGCCAGTCACAGCCGTGATCCTGCGCAAAGCCACTGTGGAGAAATGACATGAGCAAGCAAGTTGAGATGGTCACCAGCGCCGGCACTCTGCGCATCGAACTTGACGAAGGCAAGGCGCCGGTGTCGTGCGCCAATTTTCTGGCCTACGTCAACAGCGGCCACTTCGACGGCACCGTGTTTCACCGCGTCATCAAAGGCTTCATGCTGCAAGGTGGTGGCTTTGACGCCGCAATGAAGCAGAAGACCACGCTGCCGGCCGTGCGCAACGAGGCCAACAACGGTCTCAAGAACACGCACTACACACTGGCTATGGCGCGCACGAGCGACCCGCACTCGGCCACCGCACAGTTCTTCATCAACACCACCGACAACGCCTTTCTTGACTTCAAGGCTGAAAACGCCCAAGGCTGGGGTTACGCAGTCTTTGGCCGCGTAGTCGCAGGCAAGGAAGTGGTGGACGCGATCGAGAAAGTGCGCACTGGCCGCAAGGGCTTCCACGACGACGTGCCGCTGGAAGACGTGTTGATTGAACGCGTCACCGTCGCCGGCTGATTGCAAGGGTTGATTGCAAGGTTCTTGGCAAGGGCCGATGGCTGACAGCGGGCTACCTGGCATATTGCCCGCGTTCTTTGAGCTGGCAGCGCCACCCTCATGGCGGGCCATTGATTTGATCTCCGACCTGCACCTGTGCGCCGCACTCCCGCACACCTTCCTCGCCTTTGAGGCGCACCTCCACCACACCACTGCCGACGCGGTATTCATCCTGGGCGATCTCTTCGAAGCCTGGGTGGGCGACGACATGGCGCAGCACGGCTTTGAGCGCCAGTGCGTGCAAGCCATGGCAGATGCCGCCAGCAACCGTCAGTTGGCCTTCATGGTTGGCAATCGCGACTTTCTGGCCGGTGCAGAACTGCTGCGCCAGAGCGGCGCGATGGGCCTGCCCGACCCCACGGTGCTCAATGCGTGGGGCCAGCGCGTGCTACTCAGCCATGGCGACGCGCTGTGCCTGGCCGACACGCCCTACCAGGCCTTTCGCCGCGAAGTGCGGTCTGCCGCCTGGCAAGCAGCCTTTTTGGCGCGGCCCTTGGCAGAGCGGTTGCAGATTGCGGCAGATATCCGCCAAGGCAGCCACGGCAGCCACGTGAGGCGGCAGTTCGACGGTGCTGCGGACGCCGACATCGACAGCGCGGAAGCCGTGCACTGGATGCACGCCATGGGCTCGCGGGAATTGGTGCACGGCCACACCCACCGGCCCGGCAGCGGCAGCCTGGCACCGGGCTTCAAGCGCCACGTGCTGAGCGACTGGGATTTGGACACCACACAGCGCGCCGAGGTGCTGCGCCTGACCCGCGACGGACTCGAGCGCGTCGCGCCGGCCACGGCTTGAACGCTTGACCGCATGGTGCTGACGCGCTGGTGGCGCGGCCTGCAGGCCCGGCGCGAAGAGGCCGCGGTGGCGCGGCGCGCGATCCCCGACGACCTGTGGAAGCGCACCTTGATCCGCTACCCGTTTCTGCAGCGTCGCGATGCCGAGGCGGCTGCCGAATTGCGGCGCCTGACCAGCCTGTTCCTCGACCGCAAAGAGTTCAGCGCTGCCGGCGGCCTGCGCCTGACCGACGCCATGGTGGTGGCGAGTGCCGCGCAGGCGGTGCTGCCGGTGCTGCAGCTGGGGTTGGCGCGCTACGACGGCTTTGTGGG
>JAYSYB010000285.1:0-16143 GCA_043716775.1 Rubrivivax sp. | reverse complement strand
GCGGCACCAGCAGCAGCCTCACGCTGGGCGGAGCGGCAGTGCGGGTGCTGACCAGTGACGACAGCGTGGTCGACGCCGGCGCAGGCAACGTGCTGCGTGCCATCTCCTTCGTGCTCTCCGACGGCTCCACGGTGGCGCTGTCGCAGTCGGGCAGTGCGGCCTTCACGGTCAGCCGTGCACAACTGCCGGCCACCTTTGCGCAGTGCGCCACGGCCTGCAACGTCACGGTGGCCAACACCGCCAGCGGCACCCGCGTGACGTTTGCCAACACCCCGCTCAGCGGCAACCTGGTGCTGAATGGCACCGTGGATTACGCCCGCACCAGCGGCAGCCTGAGCACCCATGACAGCGGGTCCTTCACGCCCTTGACGAGCCACATCTCGTCGCTCAATGCCAGCCGCACGCTGACCTTCAGCGCCCTGGGCTCGGCAGCGCAAGCGGGTCTGAGCCTGGTGACGGTGGAAGTGGCCGGCGGCCGTGTCGTGCGGGCCCAGGCCACCGTGGGCATTGCGACGCAGGTGCTGAGCTGCTTCGACAACGGCGTCGGCATCGGCATTCCCGCGTGCGCTGGCGTCACCGTGGGCGCCGATGGACGCACGGTCACCTTCACCAACGCCGTGCTGCGGGGTGGGGCGGTGGGCGCCGCAGCGCGCGACGTCACCTTCAATGGCACCGTGGTGGTCAAGGGCCCTTGAGCCCCGGCCCGCCACCTGAACCAGGACACCCACCATGAAGAACCAAATCGCTCCGCTGGCGGCACTGCTGACACTGTCTGCGGCCTGCGCGCTGTTGCCCGCCACGGCCAAGGACGACCTTGAACCGGTTGCCGCGGACGCCGGCTTCAAGCCCGCTGAACAAGCGTCGCGCCTTTTCACCGTGGCCGAAGCGCAGGCGCTGAAAGGCGTCAAACGCGTGGTGGTGCCGCTGTTCACGGTGGACTTCACCACCGCCGACAGCGTCACCGCACAGACATCGGGTTTTGGCAGCGCGGGCCGCGCCTCGGCGTCGGCCTACTACAAGCTCAAGGGCGTGTCGCAGACCGACTTCCAGGCCTTGACCGAATCGCTCTACGCCGGCTTCCTGGCCGAGCTGAAGGCAGCCGGCATCGACAGCGTGCCGGCTGACAAGCTGCTGGCCTCACCGCACTACCGCAAGATGGTGGCCAGCGGCAAACCGGCCCCGGCGCTGCGCGACGACGGCATGATGCTGGCGCCCGCCGGCATGGCCATCTACGGCGTCAGCCAGCTCACGTCGGGCGGCAACAAGCCGGGCCTCTTCGGCGGCCTGGCGGCCATGACCAACGCCTTTTCGGCCGTCGGCTCGGCGTTGGACGCGGACGCCCTGCAAAAAGAGCTGGACGCCGCCGTGCTGGAGGTGCAAGTGCGGGTTCACTTCGTGCAGCTCACCAATGGCAACAAAGGCTTCTTCGGTCGCTTGGCCAGCACTGCCTCAGTCGGCGCGCAGGTCTTCCCCAGCATCACCAGCGCGACCTTCACGGTGCACAACGGCACCCGCGGCACACTGACGCTGAAGCAACCGCTGATGCTCGACCCCGCTGCCTTTGCCGAGGTGCGCAAGGCCCCCACCACCGCCGGTGACGTGGCCGGTGCCGTGGCCGTGGGCCTTTTGCGCCTGGCCGTCGGCAGCCGCGACAGCAGCAGCAGCGAAGAGATGGAAGCGGTGGCCGACCCCGCCAAATACCGCGAAGTGTTGATCGGCGGCATCGGCATCCTGAACCAGATGTTTGTGCAGCGCCTGCGAGCGGGCGAGTGAATGAGCGAGTGAGCGGGGGCAAAGGCGGCGTCGATACTCTGCGCATGCCGCCTGTGCCGTGCGGCGCCGCGCCGCGCCGCGCCTGAGTCTGCCCACTTCCCACTTCCCACCGCCGACTGCCACCGTCCACCGTCCACCGTCCACCGCCCACCGCCCATGAGCCCCACCGCCCCCCGCTGGGCCGACATCAAGGCGCTGTTTGAAGCCACCGTCGATCTGCAGCCGGCGGCGCGTGAGCCGCTGATCGCCGCCGCCGCACTGGCCCCTGATGCGCTGACCGAATTGCGCAGCCTGCTGGCGCACCACGACGCGCTGGCCGGCAGCGCAGACTTCATGGACGGCAGCGCCGCCAGGGCCATGGCGCACGGACCCGGCAGTGCGCCCGAAAGTGCTGCTCATGCTGCCCATGCCCCCCGCGTCGGCCAGCGCCTGGGTGCCTGGGAAATCGTTCGCGCCATCGGCAGCGGCGGCATGGGCGAAGTCTTTGAGGCGCGCCGCGCCGACGGCCAGTACCAAGGCCGTGCCGCCGTCAAGCTGCTCAAGCGCGGCATGGACAGCGCGGTGGTGCTGCAACGTTTTGCGCTGGAACGCCAGGCCCTGGCGCGGCTGAGCCACCCGCACATTGCGCACCTGCTGGACGCCGGCGTCAGCGAAGATGGGCTGCCGTACTTCGTGCTGGATTACGTGCAGGGTCTGCCGATTGACCAGGCCGGGGCCGGACTGACGCTGGAAGCGCGGTTGCTGCTTTTCCTGCAACTGGCCGACGCGGTGGCGCACGCCCACCGCAATCTGCTGGTGCACCGCGACTTGAAGCCCGCCAACGTATTGGTGGATGGGCAAGGCCAGGTCAAGCTGCTGGACTTTGGCATCGCCAAGGCGCTGGACCCGCTGGAAAGCGCCGGAGGTCTTGAAGCGCATTCCACCGTTGGCGGCCAGCGCCCGTACACGCCCCACTACGCGAGCCCCGAGCAGGTTCGGGGTGAGCCGGTCAGCACGGCCACCGACATCTACAGCCTTGGCGTGCTGCTGTACCAGATGCTCACCGGCACGCGTCCCACGGGCCGCGCTGCCACCACGCCGGCCGAGGCGGCGCGCAGCGTGCTGGAAGATGAGCCCACGCGCCCGAGCCGGCTGTCGCCTACCGAAGCGGTGGACCCGCAGTGGCTGCAGACGCGCAGGCGGCTCGAGGGCGATCTCGACAACATCCTGTTGAAGGCGCTGGAAAAACCCATTGAGCGCCGCTACGCCAGCGTTGACGCCATGGCGGCAGACGTCCAGGCCTTTCTGCAAGGGCGCCCCGTGAGCGCGCGCCGCCCCCAGGTGGCCTACGTGCTGGGCAAGTTTGTACGCCGCAACCGCTGGGCCGTGCTGGCCGGCACATTGGGCGGCCTGGGCCTGGCGGCCGGCTTGGCGGCGGCCTTGCTGCAAGGCCGGGTGGCTGCAGCGCTGGGTGTCATCGGGCTGGCCGGCGGCCTGGCGCTGGCACTGGTGAAGGGCCGGCAGGCCGAGGTGGCCCGCAGCGCTGCCGTGCGCCATGTCGCCGAGCTGCGCCAGTTCAGCCGTGAACTGGTGGTGGAGTACGGCGACGCCATCACCTACGTGCCCGGCGGCATGCAGCGCAAGGCTGCGATGCTGCGCACCACCCTGTCCACCCTGCAGCGCCTGCTGCGCGACGGCCAGGCCGACCCGCACTTTCAGGCTGAGATCGGCGCCCTGCACGTCCGGCTTGCCGACCTGCAATGCGCCGGCAACTTCAACGCCCACGAAGAGCAAGACGAAGCCGAGCGCAATGCGCAACAGGCCGTGGCGCTGTTCACGCAGGCTGAGCGCGGGCTGTCCGCTTTGCCGCTCAGCACGAAGCCCGGCACGCTGCCTGGCGCGCAAGCCAGCGTTCAGTCCTTGGACGCAACCACCTTCCGCTGGTGGAGCCGCGCGCTGTGCGTGCAGGCCAAGCAGGCGCAGGCCCGCGGCAACCCGGCCCAGGCGCTGCAGCAGTTGCGCCAGTCAGAAGCCTTGCTGCAGCGCGCGTTGCAGCGTTTCCCGGGCCACGCCGATCTCGTCAGCGAACAAGGGGCCATGCTGCAGTTGATGGCCGAGGTGCACTATGGCTGGGGCAAGGCGCACCTGGGCCAGCCTGACGATGCGCTGGCGGCACTGCAGCAGGCCGGCAGAATCTATGAAGAGGCCGTGCAGCGCCGCCAGCCGCCGCTGATGGAAGACATCTTCCAGGTGGGCACCCTGGCGGGCACGCGCGCACTCATCCTGGCCCGGCAGGAGCGCTGGGCCGATGCCCTGACGGCGGCGCAGCAGGCCCTGCTGTGGCGCCAGAAGGCAGTGCTGCTGGAGCCGCACAACCGCGTCGTGGCCGGCGCCATCGCTGCCGAACGCAACCTGCTCGGCGGCTTGTGCATCAACAGCGGCCGGGCCGGCGAAGCCCTGGCCCACACCCGCGTGGCCTGGGCCGAACTGCAGGCCCTGTTGACCGAGGACTCTACGCAGCAGACCTGGCTGTCCCACCGCCGCTTCCTGGCGCTGAACCACGGCCGCGCGCTGCTGGCTGCGGCTTTGCCCGCCGAGGCGCTGGACGTGTTGCAGGTGTCGGCAGACTGGTTGAACACCCTGCGCGACGACGTCAAGGCCAGCCCGATGCACCTGCGCCGCCTGGCCCAAACCCGGCTGGCGCAGGCCCAGGGCCTGCAGGCGATGGGCCGGCCCGGCGAGGCCCTGCCCCTGGCCCGCACCGCCGCTGCCGAACTGCAGGTGCTGGTGCAAGCCGAGCCCAGTGACCGCGACCACGCGCTGGCACTGGGCGAGTGCGCCTGCACGCTGGCGCTGTGGTGTGCGGGCCGCGCGGACAACCGCATCGCAGGGGCCGATGAGGATGCCGATCCAGATACCGATCCAGATACCGATCCTGAATCCGATGCCCAGGCATGGCGTGACTGTGCGCGGTCCGCCTACCAAGCCGCGCAGCGTTTGCAGATGCTGACCGCCGACCACGCGCGGCGCGCACTCGACTTGGGCTTGGCCACCCTGGTCTGAACGCCCTGGGAGTCTGAAACACAATTGCAATCACGGATTCAGACTCCACAATTGCACGTATGTATTCCCGCGAACTCCAAGCCCAGGTTCACGCTGCCCTGCAGGAATCGCCCGCCGTGGCGCTGCTGGGTCCGCGCCAGGTGGGCAAGACCACGTTGGCGCTGGCTGTGGCTCAGACGCTGGCCCCCGCCCGCGGCTCGGTCTATCTCGACCTGGAGTCACCGGCCGATCTGGCCAAGCTGGCGCAGCCCGAGCTCTACCTGGCCGACCACCGCGACAAGCTCGTCATCCTGGACGAAGTGCACCGCGCACCGGCCCTCTTCCCGGTGCTGCGCGGCCAGATCGACCGCGCCCGCCGCGCCGGGCAGCGAAACGGCTTGTACCTGCTGCTGGGTTCAGCGTCGGTGGACCTGCTGCGCCAGGCCGGTGAAACGCTGGCCGGGCGCATCGCGCACCTTGAACTGACACCGCTCACCTTGAGCGAAATCGCGGGCAGCAGCGTCACCGCAGACGATCTGTGGCTGCGTGGCGGCTTCCCCGAAAGCCTGCTCGCCAAGAACGCTGCGGCCAGCCTGCGCTGGCGCCAGGACTTCATCCGCACTTACCTCGAACGCGAAATCTTCCAGTTCAGCCCGCGCGCCGCGACCGAGACGCTGCGGCGGCTGTGGCTGATGCTGGCGCACCACCACGGCGGCCTGCTCAACGCAGCGCAGTTTGCGCGCAACCTGGGCGTCGACGGCAAGACCGTGGCGCACTACATCGACCTGCTGTCTGACCTGATGCTGGTGCGCCGCCTGCAGCCCTGGCACGCCAACTTGGCCAAGCGGCTGGTGCGCACGCCCAAGGTCTATGTGCGCGACAGCGGCGTGCTGCACGCGCTTTTGGGCATCACCGACAAGGAAACGCTGCTGTCGCACCCGGTGGTGGGCGCGAGCTGGGAAACCTGGGTCATTGAAAACCTGCTGGCGACGGCGCCGCGCGACTGCCAGGCCTTCTTCTTCCGCAGCGCGGCCGGGGCCGAGATCGACCTGCTGATCCAGCGCCCGAATGGCGAACGCTGGGCCATTGAAGTCAAGCGCAGCCTGAGCCCGAAGCTGGAGCGCGGCTTCCATGCCGCCTGTGCCGACGTGCTGCCCACGCACAAGTGGGTGGTCTATCCGGGCACCGAGCGCTATCGGCTGGGTGAAGACGCGTGGGCGGTGTCGTTGCAGGAATTGACGCAGGGGCTGCGCACGCTCAACCCCTGAGCGCGCGGGCCTGCATTCGACGCCATCAACCCGCGCGCCGCCGCCTCACCGCCGCCGCAAGCCCTTCCAGCAGTGCCACCGAATCGTCCCATCCGATGCAGGCGTCGGTAATGCTTTTGCCGTACTCGAGCTTCGCCGCGTCGTCCTTGCCGGGGCTGAACTTCTGCGCGCCGTCTTGCAGGTGGCTTTCCACCATCACGCCAAAAATGCAGCGGCTGCCAGCCGCGACCTGTTCGCCGACATCGCGCATGACCTCGATCTGCCGCTGGTGCTGTTTGCTGCTGTTGGCATGGCTGGCGTCGATCATCAGCTTGCAGTCCAGTTTGGCGGCTTCGATTTCCTTGCACGCTGCCGCCACGCTGGCCTTGTCGTAGTTCGGCGCCTTGCCGCCGCGCAGGATGACGTGGCAGTCCTTGTTGCCCTTGGTCTGCACGATGGCAACCTGGCCGTTCTTGTGCACCGACAAGAAGTGGTGCGGCCGCGCGGCGGCCTGGATGGCGTCGGTGGCAATGCGGATGTTGCCGTCGGTGCCGTTCTTGAAGCCCACCGGCGCGCTCAGGCCGCTGGCCAGCTCGCGGTGCACTTGCGATTCGGTGGTGCGCGCGCCGATCGCGCCCCAGGCGATGAGGTCGCCGATGTACTGCGGGCTGATCACGTCCAGGAATTCACTGCCCGCCGGCACGCCCAGCCGGTTGATGTCCACCAGCAGCTGCCGCGCGATGCGCAGGCCTTCGTGGATGCGGTAGCTCTCGTCCAGGTAGGGGTCGTTGATGAGGCCCTTCCAGCCGACGGTGGTGCGCGGCTTTTCGAAGTACACGCGCATCACCACTTCGAGTTCACCCTTGAGTTTGTCGCGCAGTGGCTTCAGCTTGCGCGCGTATTCCAGCGCCGCCGCCGGGTCGTGGATGGAGCAGGGGCCGATGATCACCAGCAGCCGGTCGCTGCCTTCACCGTTGCCGCCGATGATGCTGCGGATGTTCTGGCGCGTGTCCTTGATCAGCGTTTCCACCGGCGTGCCGGCAATCGGGAAGAAGCGGATCAGGTGCTCGGGCGGCGGCAGCGGCGTCACATCGTGGATGCGCTGGTCATCGGTCTGGCTGGTCTTTTCAGACAGCGCCAGGCGTTCGTCGGGGTTCGCGCTATTAGCGCCACTGGTGGGCTTCGGGCTCATGGGATTCATCCTTCACAGGCAACAAAAAACCGCCGGGGTTGCCGGCGGTTGTCTGGGGTGCGGTGCGTGTGTCTGACCTACGCGTTTGCCTCTCCAGCCGCCAAGCGGTGCGAGAACCAAAAGTACGTAAAGTAAGACGCTGCTGAACGCATGAGCGCGAATGTATCAGAAGCTGTAGCCCAGGCCCACGCTGAGTTGCGGCACCGCGCGGACCTTGGCTGCGCCACTGCGCAGCTCGGCCAGTTCGGTATCGATGTCGGCCTGCGACACCCGCTGTGCCCAGGGCCCGATGACGCTGGCGCTAACGCTGGCGCGGCCGAACATCGCGCCCACGTCTACCGAAAACCGCAAGCCCGTGCTGGCCTGGTGGCCCCAGCCGAAGCCGAGGTAAGGCGTGGTCGACGGGTAGCGCCCGCGCACCAGCAACTGGTCAGCGGACGTGGTGGTGTAGCTCGTGTTGCCCACCGTGATGGTGCCGCCAGCACCAGTGGCCAGCAGGTCGAGCTTGTACTGGTTGGCGGTGACGCCGCCGGTCAAGCGGAAGCTGCCGGAGAAGGGGAACCAATCCGCCAGCAGCGCGGTGCGGTTGAGCTTGAGCTTGCTGCTGTAGCTGATGCCTTCTTCGGTGCGGCGGTCTGCACGCTCACCGACGGTAGCCACGTCTACACGCAGGCCGAATTGGCTGTTTAGCGGCTGGGCCCAGCCGATCATCAAGCCGGGCAGGCCAGCCTGGACGTAGACCTCACCGGCGTGGGCAGCATGGGTGCTCAGGCACAGCGTGAGGACCAGAGAGATCAAGGGCGTCGATGGCATGGTGGCGGCTGCAGTGCAGTTGGATTGCGATCCACCATTCTTGCCATCGCCGCGCAGCGCCACGCTCTGAACAGCGCCGAATAAGCAGCGCAGTTTGCCGCGTTGGGACTATGACTTGCTGTCGGCGCTGGGTGTTGTCACCACTTGCCCGTTCTTCACCGGCAGTGTTGCGCCGGGTTTGAACGACATCCGCACCACGCCGTCCTTGCCATCAAGGCGGTAGCTGACGTTGTACCCGACCATCTTCTGCGACTTCTCGCTCACCGTTCTGCAGCGTTGCTCGGTCGTGGTGGTGACGTCCTTCTCCTGCAGATTCTTCTGCACGCGGTTGCCGGCATAGCCCCCCGCCACAGCCCCAGCGACGGTTGCCAGCTTCTTGCCGTCGCCGCCGCCGATGGTGCTGCCCAGCAGGCCGCCGGCGATGCCGCCGACCACGCTGCCAGCAACGCGCTTCTCATCCTTCACCGGCGCTTGATGCTGCACCTGAACGGATTCGCACTTCTCACGCGGGGTCACCACGGTTTCGAAAACTTCTTTCGCGGCGACGACCTCGGCAACCTGCGGTTTTGCCATCGTCTTGTAACCCGTTACAGCGCCAGCGCCCAGCACCACCATGGCAACACCGCCGACGGCGATGCCCTTGATCATTGACTTGTCCATGCACTCACCTCTATCTCAATGGCCCGACTTGCCTTTGCAGCCAGCATGCCGCAGTTGGGCCTGACACATCTGCCAAGGAAAGTAACTTCTGCCATTGAACCCGGACTCGGCGGCGCGCGCTAGCAGACATGTCCTACACACGGGCGGGTGGGTGAGAGCCGCCAATCACCCACTCGTCGCCTCAAACCCCGCCGCCGCCAGCCGCGCCACCACGTCCTGCACATGCGCGCGGTTGCGTGTCTGCAACACCAGCTCGACTTCCACGCTCTGTACTGACAGCGTCGAGAAGGCGCGCTGGTGGTGCACTTCGTCGATGTTGGCGCCGGCCTCGGCCACGACGGCCGTGATGTGTGCCAGCACGCCCGGCGTGTCGCGCGCGGCCACGCGGATGCGCGCCAAACGCCCGGCGCGCACCATGCCGCGCTCAAGAATGGCGGCCAGCAGCAGGGGGTCGATGTTGCCGCCGCACAGCACGAGGCCGACCTTCTTGCCGGCAAAACGTGCCGGGTCTTTCAGCAACGCCGCCAGGCCGGCCGCGCCGGCGCCTTCGACGAGTGTCTTTTCAATCTCCAGCAGCATCACGATGGCCTGCTCGATGTCGCCTTCGTCCACCAGCACGATGTCGTCCACCAGTTCGCGCACGATCTCGCGCGTGATCAGCCCCGGCTGGCCGACGGCAATGCCTTCGGCGATGGTGCTGGCGCCCTGCGCATGCGCCGTGCCCTTGATGGCGTTGACCATCGCCGGGAAGCGCGCGGTCTGCACGCCGATGATCTGCATGCCGGGTTTGAGCCTGCGCACCGCTGTCGCAATGCCGCTGATAAGGCCACCGCCACCGATGGCGACGACCATCGTGTCCAGGTCGGGCTGGGCCTTCAGCATCTCGACGCCAATCGTGCCCTGGCCGGCGATGACAGCTGGGTCGTCGAAGGGGTGGACGAAGGTCAGGCCTTGCTCGGCCGCCAGCTCCAGCGCCTTGTCGCGCGCCTGGTCGAAGCTCTCGCCGTGCAGCACCACCTCGGCACCGAAGCCGCGCGTGCGTTCGACCTTCACCGTCGGCGTGTGCTGCGGCATCACGATCACCGCGCGCAAGCCCAGGCGCTGCGCGTGGTGCGCCACGCCCTGGGCGTGGTTGCCGGCGGATGCTGCCACAACGCCGCTTGTCGGCGTCTTCCCATCCTCGCCCTTGATCAGCACGCCGGACTCGATCAGCGTCGCCAGTTTGTTGAGCGCACCGCGCTCCTTGAAGGACGCCGTGAATTGCAGGTTCTCGAACTTTAAAAACACCTGCGCGCCGACAATCTGGCCGAGTGTCTTGCTCTCCACACAGGGCGTGTCCAGCACTTGGCCGACGAGTCTCCCCTGGGCGGCCAGAACGTCTTCAAACGTGACCGCCATGTCAGCCTCCCGTAGCGCCACCTGGCCGCCCGATCAAGCTTCCCGCCCCGGAACCGGCTTCGCCGGGCCGGTGGCGGACGGCCCCCTCGGGGGTACCGAGCGAAGCGAGGTCGGGGGCCTCATCTACGCCGTGCCGCCCACCGTCAACCTGTCGATGCGCAGCGTCGGCTGGCCCACGCCCACCGGCACGCTCTGGCCTTCCTTGCCGCACACCCCCACGCCGCTGTCCAGCTGCAAATCATTCCCGATCATGCTGACGCGCGTCATCGCTTCGGGGCCGTTGCCGATCAACGTGGCGCCCTTCACGGGGTACAGCACCTTCCCGTTTTCGACCCAGAAGGCTTCGCTCGCGCTGAAGACGAATTTGCCGCTGGTGATGTCCACCTGCCCACCACCGAAGTTGGTGGCATAAACGCCGCGCTTGATGCTGGCCACGATCTCTTCTTTTGTGCGCGTGCCGGCCAGCATGTAGGTGTTGGTCATGCGCGGCATCGGCAGGCTGGCATAGCTTTCGCGGCGGCCGTTGCCCGTGGGCTTGACGCCACTCAGGCGCGCGTTCAGGCTGTCCTGCATGTAGCCGCGCAGGATGCCGTCTTCGATCAACACGTTGCGCTGCGTGGCGTGGCCTTCGTCGTCGACGTTGAGTGACCCGCGGCGGTCGGGCAGCGTGCCGTCGTCCAGCACCGTCACGCCCTTGGCCGCCACGCGCTGGCCGACGCGGCCGGCGAAGGTGGACGAACCCTTGCGGTTGAAGTCGCCTTCCAGGCCGTGGCCCACCGCTTCGTGCAGCAGCACGCCGGGCCAGCCGGGGCCGAGCACGACCGTCATCTCGCCAGCAGCAACCGCACGGCTGTCCAGGTTGGTCAGCGCTGCGGTCACGGCGTGGTTGACGTAGTCCTCGATCACGCTGTCGGTGAAGTAACCCAGGCCGAAGCGCCCACCGCCGCCACCCGAGCCAGTTTCTCGGCGCACTTCGCCGCCCACGGTCTGCTCGGCGATGACGGTGACGTTCAGCCGCACCAGTGGCCGCACGTCGGCAGCGCGGGTGCCGTCAGCACGGGCTACCAGCACCACGTCGTACTCAGCGCCGACGCTGGCCATCACCTGCGCCACGCGCGGGTCCTTGGCGCGCGCCAGCTTCTCGACCTTTTCCAAGAGCGCCACTTTCTGCGCGCTGTCCAGCGTGCCGATGGGGTCGGTGGGCGCGTAGAGCACGCGGCTCTTGGCCATGGTCGGTGCGCGCGCGATCTTCACGCGTTTGTTCTGGCCGGCGGCGGCAATGGTGCGCACGGTGCGGGCGGCGTCCATGAGGGACTCGACGCTCAAGTCGTCGGAATAGGCGAAGGCCGTCTTCTCGCCGGCCACAGCGCGCACGCCCACGCCCTGGTCGATGCTGAAGCTGCCGCTCTTGACGATGCCTTCTTCCAGGCTCCAGCCTTCGTGGCGCGTGGTCTGAAAGTAGAGGTCAGCGTCATCAACGCGGTGTTCGCCGATAAGGGCCAGCGCCTGCGCCAGCGTGGCTTCAGACAAGCCGAAAGGCTCCAGCATCAGTTGCTGTGCAATGGCCAGGCGTTCAAGGGTGGGTTCGCGGGAGATCATCAAGGCAGCCCTGGTCGAGCAAAAGAGACGCAGATTGTAGGAGTCGCTCCCGGCACCGCGCGATCAAAGGCCTTCGCGGAACATGCGCCAAACCTTCGCACTCAGCGCGCTGAGCCTGGCCGCCGCCAGCAGCGGCGTCTTCGCACAGGTTGCTGCGCCCGCTGCACCTGCTGCAACTGCCAGCGCCGCTGCCAATCCCGCTGCCAGTCCCGCGGCCACCCCGGCATCAACGCCTGCCAGGCACGCCAGGAACAGCGCATCGACCAGGGCGTGGCAACGGGCCAGCTCCGAGCACAACGCTAAAGCTGACGGCGCGGTGACGGCGCGGGAGCGCAAGCGCCTGCACCACATCGGCCCCAGGATGTCGGCCGGGCGGTTAAGGCTCGGGCCGCAGCGCGGCGTCACGCGCGCCTGAACGCGAAACTGCGCGCTGCTGTTCCCGCCGCGCCACCCACAGCGTGGCCGCGCAGATCACCACCCCGCCCAGCAGCGTGCTCTGCGCGGGCACGTCGGCAAAGAGCACAAAGCCGAGCCCGGCCGACCACACCAGGTCCAGGAACTTCACCGACTGCGTGGATGAGATGTCGGCGGCGCGGAAGCTGCGCGTCAAGCAGTAGTGGGCACTGCTGCCCAGCACGCCGCAGAAGACGAAGCCCAGCCACTGCAGACCGCTGGGCGACTGCCACACCCACAGCGCCATCGGCAGGCTGAACACCGTCACCGACAGCGCCTGCCAGAAAACAATGACGCCGGTGGTCTCAGAGCGCGTCAGCACCTTGGTGATCAGGAACGAGGCCGCAAACACCGGCGCCGACGACAGCATCAGCAGGTGGTATCCGCCACCACTGGCAGGAGACCCCCAACCGAGTTTCGGCCCCATCACGATGAGCACGCCGCCGAAGCCAATGACAGTTGCCACCCAACGTTCCCAGTGCATGGGTTCGCGCAGGAACCAGGCCGCACCGATCATGATGAACAGCGGCCCCGTGAAGCCAATGGCGGTGGTGTCCGCCAGCGGCAGGTGGGGCAAGGCCATGAACCACAGCACCAGGCCTGCGGTGTGCACGGCGCCACGCGCAAACTGGCCCCCCGGGCTCTTGGGCCTGTACGCCGCCACGCCCGCGCGCCACAGCAGAGGCAGCAGCACGATGAAGCCGAAGAGGTAGCGCAAGAATTGCGTCTGCAGAGGGTGCAGTTGCTGTGCCAGGCTGCGCATGGTCGCGTTCAGCGCGCAGAAAATGGCGCCGCTGGCTGCTGCCCACAGCAGGCCGCGCACGGTGGGTGACAGCGTGGCCACATAGGCGTGCAAGCGATCATTCAAGCGGGTCTGCAAGCGGGTCTGCAAGCGGGTCCGCAGGCGGCCATGCGCGCGGTCAATCGGCATCCGGCGCCCCGCGTTCGGCCAAGGCCCGTGTGTACAGCAGGTTGCGCGGTGCGCCGCAGAGTTCTGCTGTCAGCGACACGGCCTGTTTCAGCGGCAATTCACGCAGCAGTGTGCGCAAGGTGTGCAACGTGGCAGCGGGCAAGTCTTCGTCGCTCGCGGTTGAGGCTGTGGCGGGCAGCGCATGCAGCACCAGCACAAATTCGCCGCGTTCGCGGTTGGGGTCTTCGGCCTGCCAGGCCGGCAGTTCAGCGGCTGGGCGGGTGACGATGGTTTCAAACTGCTTGGTCAGCTCGCGGCACAACGTGACGCGGCGTTGCGGCGCGGCGCGGGCCAGTGCCGCCAGCAGTGCGCTGATGCGGTGCGGCGCTTCGAAGAGGATCTGCGTGCGTGCGTCAACCGCGACAGCGTTCAGCGCGGCTTGGCGCTCTGCACCCTTGGCGGGCAGAAAGCCGATGAAGGTGAAGCCCTGGCCCTGGGAGCCTTCGGTATCGCCCGCTGCGCAAAGTGCCGCCAGCGCGCTGCTCGGCCCCGGCAGTGGCACCACGGTGTGCCCGGCCGCTGCGGCCAGCGCCACCAGCACAGCGCCAGGGTCGCTGAGTGCGGGCGTGCCGGCGTCGCTGATGCAGGCCACCGACTCGCCGGCCGCCAGCCGCTGCAACACGGCGGCGGCGGCAACGCGCTCGTTGTGCGCATGCAGCGCCAGCAGCGGTTTCTTGAAGCCCAGGTGGCGCAGCAGCTGCCCGCCGACGCGGGTGTCTTCGCAGGCCACCGCGTCCACGCGCGACAGCACGTGCACCGCGCGCAGCGTGATGTCAGCCAGGTTGCCGATCGGCGTGGCCACCACGTAGAGGGTGCCGGGAAGAAAGCTTTGCGCACCGGCGGCGTCAAGCGCGGCGCGCTGGAGTAAGGTGGAGTCGATGTTCAAGGCACAAGTGGCACAAGCGGCACGGGGAGCACGGGGGGCACGGATGGCAACAGCGCAGCCCGGGGCGGCGGCGGAAGACCAGGCGCTGCAATGGTTGCTGCAGCACGGCCTGGCCCTGGTGCAGCGCAATTATCGGGTTGCCCGCGGCCCAGGGGCGCGGGGCGGCGAGATCGACCTTGTGATGCGCGCGGCCGACGGCACGCTGGTCTTCGTCGAGGTGCGTTCGCGCAGCAGCACCAGCCATGGCGGCGCGGCCGCCAGCGTCACGGCCGCCAAGCAGCGCAGCCTGCTTTTCGCGGCGCAACACTTCCTGCTTCGCCATGCCTCACCGCCACCCTGCCGCTTTGATGTGCTGGCCATCGACGGCGACCAGGTGCAATGGCTGCAGGCCGCCTTCGACGCCGGGTGAGGGCGGCGGAAGCAACGCAACGGGGAACCGAGCCGCAGATTCGCCGTCATATAGTCGGCGACCATGCTTGAACAGCGCATCCAGCAGCAATTCTTCGACAGTGCGGACCTTCAATACCGCTGCGCCGAAACCATGGCCCGCCCGGTGGCAGAAGCCGCTGCGGCGCTGCTGGCGGCCATCACCGGCGGCGGCAAGGTGCTGGTGTGCGGCAGCGGCGCCGGTGCCGCACTGGCACCGCACCTGGCGCGCCTCTTCACCGGCCGTTTCGAGCGCGTTCGCCCGCCGCTGGCAGCGCTGGCGCTGGGCACGCCCACGGCCCAGGCGGCGCAGGAAGTGCGTGCGCTGGGCCTGCCCGGTGACGTGCTGCTGTTCATCGACGATGCCGACGGCGACAGCACCGCCGTCATCACGGCGGCGCAGGCCAAGGACATGACCATCGTCGTGCTGGCTGGCCAGGGCGCGGCGGCTTTTGGTGAGCTGCTGGCCGAGACCGACGTGCTGGTGGCGGTGCCGCATGAACGCGGCGCGCGGGTGGCAGAAATTCAACTTCTGGTGTTGCACTGCCTGTGCGACGCCGTCGATTTCCAATTGATGGGAGACCAGGAAAAATGACCACCAACCGTCTAGCACCACGGCTCGTTCAGCTCTCGGCGGCTCTTGCAGTCGTCACTGTCGCCAGTGCGTTGTCGGCCTGCGCCCCGCTGATCGTCGGCGGCGCCATGCTCGGCACCGGCTTGCTGGCGACCGACCGGCGCACCACGGGCACGCAGATCGACGACGAAGGCATTGAACTGCGTGCCGCGTCGCGCATCCGTGAATTGGCCACGTTAGGCCAGATCAGCGTCACCAGCTACAACCGGCAAGTGCTGCTGACCGGCGAAGTGCCGGGCGCCGCCGAGCGCACGGCGGTGGAACAGGCGGCGGCCAGGGTGGACGGTGTGCGCGGCGTCTTCAATGAACTCGTCGTCGCCCCCAACAGCGCCTTCAGTTCGCGGTCGGCCGACGGCGTGCTCAGCACCAAGGTCAAGGCCACGCTGGTTGACGCCAAGGACGTGCAGGCCAGCGCCTACAAGGTGGTGGCCGAACGCCGCGTCATTTACCTGATGGGCCGCGTCACCGAACGCGAAGCCAATCGCGGCGCCGAGCTGGCCAGCCAAGTGAGCGGTGTCGAAAAAGTGGTGAAGGTCTTTGAAGTGGTAAGCGAAAAAGACCTTGCCGGTCGGGGCGGCGGCAGTGGCATCAACAGCGCCGCGCCGATCAGCACAGCGGCGTCTTCGCCGAAGTAGCCGATCAGCGGGTCCGGCCCGATTCGGGCCGGCCTGGTCAGAGCCGCTTGACCAGGCTCGACGTGTCCCAGCGCTGTCCGCCCAGCGCCTGCACGTCGGCATAGAACTGGTCCACCAGCGCCGTCACCGGCAACTGGGCGCCGTTGCGGCGGGCTTCGTCCAGCACCAGGCCCAGATCCTTGCGCATCCAGTCCACCGCAAAACCGAAGTCGAAACGGCCTTCCACCATCGTCTTGCCACGGTTGTCGAGCTGCCAGCTCTGTGCCGCACCCTTGCCGATGACGTCCAGCACCTGCGGCATGTTCAGCCCCGCCCGCTGGCCGAAAGCCACAGCCTCGGCCAGGCCCTGCAGCAGGCCGCCAATGGCGATCTGGTTGACCATCTTGGCGAGCTGGCCGGAACCGCTGTCGCCCAGCAGCGTGACGGCGCGGGCAAA